>DATAHD010000079.1:0-10259 GCA_036263395.1 Rhizomicrobium sp.
GTCTTCGATGCGATGCGCGAGGCCCGGGAAGTTCGCGATGGCGGATGCGACGGTGCGCATGTCCTTCGCGTAGGGCTTCGTCGCGGCGTAGGCGAGCGCTGCGTTCTGCCAGTTGTGCGCGCCGGGCAGATGCGCGGCGTCGGCGAGATCCATCACCTTCGTCGCGCGGCCGGCGATGGCGTCGTAGAGCACGCCATCGACCACGAAGACGCCGCGGCCCAGCACTTTGCCGACACTGACCGGCACCGCCGGGGCGCCGCCGTTGGAGGCCATGCGGGTGTAGATCGCGCCGGTGTGTTCGTCGTCGACACCGATCACGGCGGTGCCGTTCTTCGCGGTGCCTTTGACCATGCGCGCCTTCACGGCGGCGTAGTTCTCGAGCGAGCCGTGGCGGTCGATATGATCCGGTGTGATGTTGGAGAGGACACCGACATCGGGGACGAGACCCGGCGAGAGATCGACCTGATAGGACGAAATCTCGAGCACGTAGATTGTCTTGGGTCCCAGCGGATTCAGCTCCAGCACCGACTTGCCGATATTGCCGCCGACTTCGACGGTGAAGCCGCTGGCATTGAGCACATGGCCGATCAGCGCCGTGGTCGTCGACTTGCCGTTGGTGCCGGTGATCGCGATGACGGGCGCCTTGCCGGTCATCTCTCGCGCGAAGAGTTCGACGTCGCCAATCACTTCGGCGTTCGCGGCTTTCGCCTTCTCGACAACCGCATGCGGCTTCGGATGGGTGAGCGGGACGCCGGGCGACAGGATTAGCGCCTTGATCTTGTCCCACGGCCAGGCATCGAACGGCGCGATGATCGCACCGGCTTCGTGCGCCGCCTGACGTGCCGCTTCTTTGTCGTCCCAGGCATAGACAATGGCGCCGCCGGCTTTCAGCGAACGCACCGACGCAAGGCCGCTGCGGGCGAGCCCGAAGACGCCGACATCTTTGTTCGCGAAGGTGCGGGCAACGATCATCTGTTACCTCAACTTCAGGGTGGACAGCCCGATCAGCGCGAGCACGACCGCGATGATCCAGAATCGGATCACGATGGTCGGCTCTTTCCAGCCGAGCTGTTCGTAGTGGTGGTGGATCGGCGCCATTTTAAAGACGCGCTTGCCGGTGAGCTTGAACGAGGCGACCTGCACGATCACCGAAACGGTTTCGAGCACGAAGAGGCCACCGACGATGGCGAGCACGATCTCATGCTTCACCGCGACCGCGACGACGCCGAGCGCACCGCCGAGCGGGAGCGAGCCGGTGTCGCCCATGAACACCATCGCAGGTGGCGCGTTGAACCAGAGGAAACCGAGCCCCGCTCCAACGAGCGAGGCAAGAAAGACGGTGAGTTCACCGGTACCCGCGACGTAGTGGAGTTGCAGGTAGTCGGCGAATTTGATGTTGCCGACGAGATAAGCGAACAGCAGGAAGGTCGCCGCCGCGATCATCACCGGCACGATGGCGAGTCCGTCGAGACCATCGGTGAAGTTCACCGCATTCGCCGCGCCGACGATGACGAGGCCGCCAACGATAATAAAGAAGAAGCCGAAGTAGATGAGCACGTTCTTGAGGAACGGCACCGCCAGCTGCCCCTGCAGCGACGGATCCTCCAGCCGCATGATCAGCCAGGTGGCGAGGAAGCCGACGCCGAACTCAACCAGCAGGCGAACCTTGCCGCTGACGCCGTCCGAGCTGCGCTTCGTCACCTTGGCGTAGTCGTCCATGAAGCCGAGCAGGCCGTAGCTCGCGACGACGAGCAGCACGATCCAGACGTACTGGCTCTCGATGTGGAACCAGAGCAGGGTCGAGACGACGGTCGGGATGAAGATGAGGAGACCACCCATCGTCGGCGTGCCGGCCTTCTCCACGATGTGGCGCTGCGGGCCATCGGTGCGGATCGGCTGGCCTTTGCCCTGCCGCACTTTCAACCACGCGATCAGCGACGGGCCGATGATGAAGGCAATGAGCAGCGCGGTCAGCACCGCGCCGCCGGCGCGAAACGACAGGTATTTGAAGAGACGCAGCGCCGTGAA
This sequence comes from Rhizomicrobium sp., assembly GCA_036263395.1. GTDB lineage: Bacteria > Pseudomonadota > Alphaproteobacteria > Micropepsales > Micropepsaceae > Rhizomicrobium. The sequence continues at coordinate 2,029 of DATAHD010000079.1, forward strand.
GTGATCGGCCAGCGGTGAGAGAAGGTATTCCAGCAAGCGACGTTCCCCCTCAGCCTGCGGTACGCGCTTTGAGCGCGTCGATGATCACGGAAAGCTTGCTGCCGTTGGAGCCCTTCACCAGCACGACGTCCCCCGTGTGCAGTGCGGCCATCACCTTCGGTGCAAGCTCGGTCGAATTGGCGGCGTAGGCGCCGCGGCGCAAGGCGGGGAGCTTGTCCCACAGCGCCTGCATATTGGGTCCGCTCGCGAAGACGAGATCGGCTTTTGCGGCCTCGATCGGTGCCGCGAGACCGGCGTGGAGATCGGATGCCTGCGCGCCGAGTTCGAGCATGTCGCCCAGCACGGCGATACGGCGGCCTTTGGTGTCGGCGGTGCCGAGCACCGCGAGCGCCGCGGCCATCGACGCGGGGTTGGCGTTGTAGCTTTCGTCGATCACATCGACACCAGCGGCATCGAAGCGCGCGCCGCGGCCCTTCACGGCCGCGAACTGGCGCAGCGCAGCCGCGGCATTGAGGACGTCGCCATCGGCCATCGCGACGGTGGCGAGCGCGCCGACCGCGTTCTGCGCGATATGCGCACCGGGTGCGCCGAGCATGGTTTCGACCAGTTTGCCGAAGATGTCGGCCTTGATGCGGACGCCTTCGCTGGTGTCGGTGTGGGAGAGCAGTTTCGCCTCGCCGGTCGCGCCGAACGACACGATGCGGCCGACATGCGCCTGTTGTGCGCGCGTCTTCAGGCGGTCGTGATACGGCGAGTCCGACGGGATGATCGCGGCGCCGCCCGGCAGGATACCTTCGAAAATCTCCGACTTGGCGTCGGCGATGGCTTCGCAATTGCCGAAGAATTCGAGATGCGCCGGCGCAATGGTGGTGACCATGGCGACATGCGGGCGGACGAAGCTGACGAGATTGCGCAGTTCGCCGAAGTGGTTCATGCCGACTTCGAACACGCCGTACTGCGTATCCTGCGCCATCGAGGCGAGCGACAGCGGCACGCCCCAATGATTGTTGTACGACGCGGCCGAGGCATGCGTGGTGCCCAGCGCACCGAAGGCGAGGCGCAGCATCTCCTTCGTCGTCGTTTTACCGGCGCTGCCGGTGACGGCGATGATCTTTGCGTTGCTGCGCGCGCGGCTGGCGCGGGCAAGGTCTTCGAGGCCGCGCTGCGTATGACCGACGACGAGCAGCGGAGCATCGGCGGCGACACCATCCGGACGATGGGTGACGAGCGCGGCACCGGCGCCGGCTTTCATCGCCGCGGTGACGAAGTCGTGACCGTCGCGGTTTTCGCCCTGCAGCGCGACGAACATATCGCCCGGCTTCAGGGTGCGCGTGTCGATCGACATGCCGTTTGCTTCGAAGCGGCTGCTGGCTTTGCCGAGCGTCGCCGCTTCGGCATCGGTTGCGGTCCAGAGGGCGCTCATGCAGCGAGCGCCTTTCCGCCGAGTGCAATGGCGGCTTTCACCGCTTCCTCACGGTCCGAGAAGGGACGCGTTTCGCTGCCGATGATCTGACCGCTTTCGTGGCCCTTGCCGGCGATGACGAGGATGTCGCCTGCGGCCAGCGCCGCGATGCCGTCGTGGATGGCCTGTGCGCGGTCGCCAATCTCCTGCGCGCCGGGGGCGCCTGCGAGCGCTTCCTTGCGGATCGTCGCGGGGTCTTCGCTGCGCGGATTGTCATCCGTGACGATAACGACGTCGGCATACTTTGCGGCCGCCTCGCCCATCAGCGGACGTTTGCCTTTGTCGCGATCGCCGCCACAGCCGAAGATAACGTGCAGCTTGCCGGTAACATGCGGACGGATGGCGGTCAGCACCTTCTCCAGACTGTCCGGCGTGTGCGCGTAGTCGACATAGATCGGCGCACCGGACTTCGCGAAGGCGACCTTCTCAAGACGGCCGGGGGCGCCCTTCAGATGCGAGAGCGCGCAGAAAACTTTCGACGGCTTGGCGCCAAGGCCAATCACCAGCGCGGCGGCGACGAGCGCATTCGATGCCTGGAAGCTGCCGGCGAGCGGGAGTTCGATCGAATAGGTCGTGCCGTCGTGGCGTACTTCAATGGTCTGGGCGTCGCCATGGCCGGTGCGCGACACCAGCTTGATCGTCTCGCCGCTCTCACCCACGGTGATGAGCTTCAGACCACGCGCCTTGGCGGCGGCGACGAAGCGGTCGGCATGCTCAACATCGGTGTTCACCACCGCCACGCCACCGTCGCGCACCACTTCGGTGAAGAGGCGCAGCTTGGCCTGCAGGTAGTCCTCCAGGGTCGCGTGATAATCCATGTGATCGCGCGTCAGGTTGGTGAACGCAACCGCGGCGATCTCCACACCGTCGAGGCGGTACTGATCGAGGCCATGGCTGGAGGCTTCGAGCGCAAGATGATCGACGCCGTCCTCTTTCAGCTTCTTGAGGATGCGGTGGACTTCGATCGGATCGGGCGTGGTGTGCTTGAGCGGGATCTCGCCGGTCGGCGTTACGACGCCGATGGTGCCGAGGCTGGCGGCTTTCAGGCCAAGCGCGGTCCAGATTTCGCGCACGAACACGGCGATGGAGGTCTTGCCCTTGGTACCGGTGACGGCGGCGACGCAGGACGGCTGCGCGCCGAACCAGGCGGCGGCGAATTTCGCGAGACGGCGGCGCGGGTTCTCGTCGGCGATGAATTGTACGCCGAGCTTCGCGGCGGTATCGGCGACGTCGGGGCGCGCAAGCACGGCGGTTGCGCCGCGCTTCACCGCGTCGGCAACGAACTCTGACCCGTTGGCTTTCGATCCCGGCAGGGCAGCAAACAGGTAGCCGGGTTTCACTTCGCGGCTGTCGCTCGCGAGCCCGGAAAATTCTGCAACGGACTGCATGGGTCTTGTGCCCACCTTACCCGTCTCCACCATGTCCCCCGACTTTGACCCCATTATGTTTTTCCGTTCGACTCCGCGAGTTGAACGGTCATGCGCGGCACGCCGAGCAGCGGCGCGATGCGCGAAACGACACGGCCCGCCAGCGGCGCCGCGGTGTGGCCGGCAAGCGCCATCACACCCGATGCCTTTTCGCCGTGCGGTTCGTCGATCATCACGAAAACGACGTAGCGCGGATCGTGCACCGGGAAGACAGCGCAAAACGACGTCAGCAGTTTGTGCGCGACGTAACGGCCGTTGGCGTTCTTTTCCGCCGAGCCGGTTTTGCCGCCGACATCATAGCCCGGAACGTCGGCATTGCGACCGGTTCCGTTGGTGACGTCATAGCGCAGCAACTCGCGCATCTGATCGCTGGTTTCCGGCTTGATCAATTGCGCGCCGCGGTGATCGCCCGGATTGCGCAGGAATGTCGGCGTAATCTTGCGGCCACCATTAACCACAGTCGCAGCAGCGGTAACGAAGGTGAGCGGGCTGACCATGATGCCGTGGCCAAAGCCGATCGTTGCGGTTTCGGTCTGTCCCCAATTGCTGGGATAGGTCGAGCCGCGGCGTTCCGGGAGTTCCGAACGCACGCTGTTGAGCAAGCCAAGGCTTTTAAGGAAAGCCTTCTGCCGGGTAGGGCCGGAGCGCAGCGCGATCTGCGCCGTGCCGACGTTCGACGACTGGGCCAGGATGTCTTTCGCCATCATCTGCGCCGGCAGCGCTTCGGCGTCGTGGATGGTGTGATTGCCAATGTGGAAGCCGGCGGCGATCGGGAAGTATTCGTCCGGGCGCGTGGTGTGATCTTCCATCGCCAGGGTGAAGGCGAACACCTTGAACACCGAGCCGAGCTCGTAGGCGTCCTGCGCCATCACATTGCGGGTGGAGTCGCCCTGCTGATGACCGCGCGCGTTCGGATTGAAATCGGGCAGCGACGCCATGGCGATGACTTCGCCGCTGTTCACGTCCATCACGATGCCGCCGACGGCATGGGCGTGATAATCGGTGATCGCCTGGCTGAGTTCGTGGCTGAGGATGAACTGCACCCGCGCGTCGAGCGAGGTGACGATCGGCTTGTTGTCGCCGCGCAGACGCGTATCGAGACCCATCTCGAGGCCGGAGATGCCTTTGCCGTCCGGCTCGGTGACACCGATCACCTGCGCCGCTTCGCGCGCCATCGGGTAGTAGCGCTTTTCCTGCGGCATCAGATCGAGCGCCGGCAGGCCGAGTTGCATCACCTTGTCGAGCATGTCCGGCGTGATGCGCTGCGCGACGAGGACATAGGGCTTGGTCTGGAACTGGCGCGCGAGGCGCGCTTCGTTGGCGCCGGTGGCGACGGCGAGATCGTGCGCCGCCTGACGCTTGTCCCAGAAATATTCCGGCCGTGCGCCGACGTCGGTGACGGGTAGATCGCGCGCCAGCAGCACGCCGTTGCGATCGCGCAGATCGGCGCGGGCGAAGGTCTCGGGCGCGAGCTTCGTGCCGTGCGCGCCGGAGATCGCGCCCTTCAGCAACGTGATGTCGGCAAGACGCAAGCCCACCAGCGCGAACGCCGCGACGCTGAACGCCGCGGCGATAACGATGCGCTTCTGGAAAACGGAGGGCTGGTTCTTCATGTCCTCACTGTCCGGCGGTGTCGTCGCTGTCCGCGTCGTTGGTGTCGTCGGGGTTTGCCTGCGGGGCAGCCGGCGCCGCCATTTTCATGCTCGCCTGCTGGATCTGGGTGTTGCCGAGCGGCGCATCCTCGCCGCGGCGCGGCAGTTCTTCATACGCGGAGAGCTGGACCGTGGTCGTGTCGGCGATGCCGAGCTTGGTCTGCGCCAGGCGCTGGATGCGGGCGGGCGACGCGACGCTCTGCCAGTCGGCTTCGAGAACGTGGAGCGCGTTCTTCTCGACTACGATCTGGCGTTCGATCTTGTGCAGCTGCGCGTGGGCGACGCGCGTCTGTTCCGAAACGCGATAGAGCGCGAGACAGGCGAGGCCCGCCAGCGCGACGAAGAAAAAGTTCAACAAGCGGACCATCGTTCGATCCTTCCTTATGCCGCCACGCGGATACGCATTGCCGCGCGCAGGCGGGCGGACCTGGCGCGCGGGTTACCTTCGACTTCGGTTTCGCTCGCCATGCGCGGGCGGGTGTGGAGCAGACGGAACGCAGCGTCATGTGCGCGCTTCGCGTCCGGTGCGTGGCGCGACGCGGCGGGGGCCGACGTGCTGTGCGCAAGCAGGAACTGCTTCACGATGCGATCTTCAAGGGAGTGAAACGCGACGACGGCCAGACGGCCCTCGTTGCCGAGCACGCGCTCGCACGCAGCAAGGCCACGCTCGAGTTCGCCGAGTTCGTCGTTCACCGCGATTCTCAAAGCCTGGAACGTGCGCGTGGCGGGATGAATCTTCTCGCGTTGTGCCGCGGGGCCGAGCGCATCGGAGACAACCTTCGCCAGCGGCATCGTGCGTTCGAACGGACGCGCCGCGATGATGGCGCGCGCGACGCGGCGGGCCATACGCTCCTCGCCATAACGCGAGATGATGTCGGTCAACGTCTTCTCATCGGAATTGTTGACGAGATCGGCCGCGCTCTCACCGGACTGGCTGAGACGCATATCCAAGGGGCCGTCTTTTGCGAAACTAAAGCCGCGCTCCGCCTGATCGAGCTGGAACGAGCTGACGCCGAGGTCGAGCATCACGCCATCGGCGAATTGTACATCCACTTCGGCGAGCGCGGTTTCCATCTCGCTGAACGGGCCGTGGAACAGCATCAAACGGCCGTCATAACGCTTGGCCAGTTCGCGGCCGCGCGCGATCGCATCAGGATCGAGATCGATCGCGAGCACGCGGCACTCAGCGGCATCGAGCAGCGCGCGCGTGTAACCGCCGCCGCCGAAGGTGCCGTCGATGTAGATCGCGCCATCGCGCGGCGCGATGGTCTCGACCACTTCGTGCAGCATCACGGGAAGATGACCGCTCATTGGCCACCCTCCTCTGCGTTGTAGAGCGCGTTGATGCGGTCCCAACGCGCCTTCGCAACCGGCGCGAAGGTGTCGGGATTCCAGATCTCGAAAATCTTGTTCAGGCCGACGAACTGGACCTTGTCTTTCAGGCCGGCGAATTCGATCAGCGCCGGCGGAATGACGACGCGGCCGCCGTCTTCATCGCAGGTGAGCGCGGTGACATCGCCGAACGCGGCCATGGCGTAGGCGGCGTAATCTTTGCTGCGGAGCGGGTTGAGGGTTTTGAGCTGTTCGTCGACTTCGGCGAACTGCGCCTCGCCATAGCCGTTGAGCGCCGCATTGCCGATGGCGCGGGTCACGTAGAGGACGCCGCCCTGTTGTGACAGCACGCCCCGGAAAGGTGCGGGAATGCTAACCCGCCCTTTCGAGTCCAGCTTGTTCACAAATGTGCCGACGAACCTTTGCACGGCCGCGCCCGTGATCCCCGCTCCGGCCCCGTGGGACCGTCCCCGCACGGATGGGCGACGCCCAGCCCTGTACGGGAATTCATGGGAAAATACGGGCGAAATGAGGCAAGAGTCAACAAAAATCCAAGGAAAAGAGGCACTTGGCGGGGTTGAGGACTCTAGTCCGATGACTAGATATGGGGCTCGACGACTCCACGGGTTGAGTTTCCGGCAACAAATCGGGAACACCGGACCGTAAGGCGATGGTGGTAAACAAGATGTTAACGCGAGAGGGCGAGTGAGCGGTGATGACCAACCCAGTGATTGAGTTGACGGCAATCGGCACCGTTCGGAGCGAGCGGGATGAGCCCATCGATGACGGCTGGGACGCCATCGAGACCCGGATCGAGCTGGATCCGGCAGTGTTCGGCCCGGACGCGACCGCAAGCCTGGGCGATTTCTCGCATATCGAGGTCGTCTATCACTTCGACCGGGTGGGACCGGAGGAGATCAACACCGGCGCCCGCCGCCCCCGTGGCCGGGCCGACTGGCCACTGGTCGGCATCCTCGCCCAACGCGGCAAAGGCCGCCCGAACCGGTTGGGCGTGACGGTGTGCAAGCTGCTGTCGGTCGACGGCCTGACCATCCGGGTGCAGGGCCTGGACGCCATCGACGGCACCCCGGTGATCGACATCAAACCGGTGATGAAGGGCTTCCTGCCGCGCGGCGAGATCCGCGAGCCGGAATGGGCAAGTGAGTTGATGAAGGGGTATTGGGCCTAAGGGGGACGACGGGTGGGGGCCGCGTTCGGCAACATGCTGATCGGCGCGATGCTGGCGGCCGCGGTCGCGGGCGTGTTTTTCTCCGCGCGTTACTACATTCGCTGCGCCGACGCCGTTACCGCCTTCGTCAAACAAACACAGCCCGAGTTGCTCGCGGTATATCGATCACAGTCGCCTGACGACAACGGCTATATGGGCGTTTATGTGCGCAGGCCCATCGGCCAGCTGACCGACTTGATCTTCGGTGACGCGCAGCCACCGCTCGCCAACGATCCCGTCTTTTGCGATTTGCGGTCGAAGGCACGGTGGGCCGGATCGATCTTCCTGATCTATGCCCTGCTTCTGGCAATCGCTTGTGTCCAGCTCCCGTGACATCGACGTGACGCCGATTTCATAGCGTTGCAAGCCGGGCTGCATGCCACCATCTTACGAAGCGGAGATAGGAGAGAGAACCATGGGCCTCTTTGACGGAATTATCGGCGGCATTGTCGGCGCGGAGATGGCGACGGTGGTGAATGGGCTGATCGAGAAGCACGGCGGCATCCAGGGTATCGTCAACCAGATGCAGACCAACGGCCTCGGCAACACGGTGAAGTCTTGGGTCAACGACGGCCCGAACGCGACAGTGACGCCGCAAGAGGTGCACAAGGCGTTCGGCGACCACACGATGAACGACCTCGCCGCGAAGGCCGGCATGTCGACGGAAGAACTGGCAAAGAAACTCTCCGAAGTGCTGCCGCACGCGATGGATGCGCTGACGCCGGACGGAAAAGTGCCGCCGGGCTAAATCTACAAACTCGGTTGTCATCCCGGACGCAGCGGAGCGTCAGCGTAGCGAAGGTCCGGGATCCATTGTGCCGATGCTCGGACCGTTGGAGTTTGTGGATGAATGGGTCCCGGACCTCCGTTTCGCTGCGCTCCACTTCGTCCAGCAACTGTATGGCAGTTAGTCAAGCATAGAATGGCCGCCCCTGATCGATCATGGTGTTGAGGACGATAAGGAGCTTGCGTGCGACGGCGATGCGGATCTTTTTGGGTGGTTTGCCTTTGTCTTTGAGGCGCTGAGCAAAGGGCTCGAAGGCGGCGTTCTTCTCGGCATGGCGGGCGGCGAGGAAGAGTAGCGAGCGCACGGCGCGCCGTCCGCCCCAGATGCGTCGCTGCCCGCGCAT
>DATAHD010000080.1:0-1515 GCA_036263395.1 Rhizomicrobium sp.
CGCACTCCGCTGAACACCATCGCCACGCCGCGCTCGTCCGCCGCAGCGATCACTTCCTGATCGCGCATCGAACCGCCCGGCTGGATCACGCAGGTCGCGCCTGCGTCCACCACGACGTCGAGGCCGTCGCGAACGGGAAGAACGCATCGCTCGCCACCACCGTGCCGGCCAGCGACAGCTTCGCGTGCTGCGCCTTGATGCTGGCGATGCGCGCGGACGAGGGCATCGCGCGGACGGTGAACGCCGCGCGGGAAGTGTTCAAGACGCTTTAGTCGTCATTCCCGCGAAGGCGGGAACCCAGGGCGTTGAAAGGCAAAAGCGGCCGTTGGCCGCTTTTTTCCTGGAAGCCCTGGGTCCCCACCTCCGCGGGGATGACGGTGTGTGGCCGTCAATGCCGGAAGTGCCGCACTCCGCTGAACACCATCGCCACGCCGCGCTCGTCCGCCGCAGCGATCACTTCCTGATCGCGCATCGAACCGCCCGGCTGGATCACGCAGGTCGCGCCTGCGTCCACCACGACGTCGAGGCCGTCGCGGAACGGGAAGAACGCATCGCTCGCCACCACCGTGCCCGCCAGCGACAGCTTCGCGTGCTGCGCCTTGATGCTGGCGATGCGCGCGGAATCGAGCCGGCTCATCTGCCCGGCGCCGACGCCCATCGTCATGCCGTCCTTGCAGAAGACGATCGCGTTGGACTTCACGTACTTCGCGACCTTCCAGGCGAACAGCAGGTCCTGCAGTTCCTGTTGCGTGGGCTGCTTCTTCGTCACGACCTTCAGGTCCGACAGCGCGAGCTCGTGGTTGTCCGCGGTCTGCATCAGGAGACCCGAGCCGACCCGCTTGATGTCGACCAGGTTCTGCCCCTTGTCCCAGGGACGCGCGCCGCCGGGCGGCAACGCGATCTTCAGCAGGCGCACGTTGGCCTTGCCGGCAAACGCCTGCAGCGCCTCGGGCGTGAAGTCCGGCGCCATCAGCACCTCGACGAACTGCTTGGCCACCTGCTGCGCCGCCGCGCCATCGAGCGGGCGGTTGAAGGCGATGATGCCGCCGAAGGCGGAAGTCGGATCGGTCTGGAAAGCCTTCGCGTAGGCCTCCAGCGGATCCTTGCCGATGGCCACGCCGCACGGGTTCGCGTGCTTGACGATCACGCACGCGGGCGTGTCGAAGCTCTTGACGCATTCCCACGCCGCATCGGCGTCGGCGATGTTGTTGTACGAGAGCTCCTTGCCGTGCAGCTGCTGCGCCATCACGAGCGAACCGGGCGCGGGATGCAGGTCGCGGTAGAACGCGGCCTGCTGGTGCGGGTTCTCGCCGTAGCGCAGGTCCTGCACCTTCACGTAACGCGCGTTGAACTGCCCCGGAAACTGCGTGTGCGAGCCGTCTTCGGCGATGCCCGAGAGCCAGTCGCTGATCGCGGCGTCGTAATTGCTGATGCGGTTGAAGGCCGCGACCGAGAGTGCAAAGCGCGTCTTGTCGGAGAGCTTCCCGTTCGCCTTCAATTCATCCAGCACGCCTG
>DATAHD010000081.1:0-7216 GCA_036263395.1 Rhizomicrobium sp.
GGGCGGCGGACGGCGCGCATTTGGGGGACGCTCTCGCTGCCGAAGCTGGCCATCTCCGACTCCCAGGCCTGCCAGAGGTCGGGGGCGAGGCGCATGGTTTTGTAGGCGTCTGTGAGGGCTTCTGAGAGGTCGGGGTAACCGAGCGCGAAGCAGTCGGCGTATTCCGGATCGTCGCGTTGGAGTTTGCCGGCGGAAGCGGCTTCACCACAGCGGCGGTACATGGCGATGGCCATGCCGTTGAGTTTGTCGAAGTCTTCCGACGCGGCGCGGAAGCGTTCGGTTTGCTCTTCGCTCGACGGATCGACGAGTACGAGGCCCGCGACTTCATCCGGATAGCGCGAGGCATACATGCGGACGTCGTAGCTGCCGGCGGAGTGGCCGGCGAGGATGTAGGGCGGTTTGAGGTCGAGCGCCTTGATCGTCGCGCGCAGGTCGCTGTGGATCGCGTCGGCGGTGCGGGGCAGGTGGCCGGGGTCGCTGAAGCCGAAGCCGGCGCGGTCGTAGGCGATGACTTCGGTGAGTGCCGACAGGCGGCGCTGCGTTCCGGCCCAGGACAGCGTCGTGCCGCCGAGGCCGGGCGCCAGGATCACCGGCGGCGATCCTGTGCCTGTGCGATGCACGTTGATGCGGCGGCCGCCGCCGATGTCGACCAGAGTCTGCGGCGCCGCATAAACGTCGAGCGATGTCATCAGAACACCTTGTAGCCGCCGTCGATCACCAGCGTGTCGCCGGTGTGGTACTTCGAGGCGTCGGAGGCGAGGTAGACGGCGGCGCCGCCGAAATCGGCGGGTTCGCCCCAGCGGCGGATCGGGGCGCGCGTGATGACCTTGGCGTTGAAGACGTCGCTGCCCTGTGCGCCGGCCGTCATGTCGGTGGCGATCCAGCCGGGTGCAATGCTGTTGGCGCGAATGCCATAGCGGCCGTATTCGACCGCGAGGCCGCGCATGATCGAGATCACCGCACCCTTGGTGCCAGCATAGGCTTCGTTGCGCGGCGCGCCGTCGAAGGCCGAGAGGCTGGAGATGCCGATGAGCGAGCCGCCGCTATCGCCTCTGCCGGCGCGTTCGACCATGTGCTTGCAGGCTTCGCGGAAGGTGAAGAAGAGGCCTTCGGCGTTCACGGCGTTCACCGCGCGCCAGGTGTCGAGCGTCATCTCGTGGAACGACTTGGCGCCGCGGCCGATGCCGGCGTTGGCGATCACGCAGTCGACGCGGCCCATGGTCTCGAGCAGCGCATCCATGCCTTCGATGACTTCGTTTTCATTCGCGACGTTCACCTTGCGGGAGGCGACGCGCTTGCCGTAGGTCGCGAGCTTCTTGCCGGCGTCGTTGTTCTTCTTGTCGTTGGTGCCCCAGATGACGACGTCGGCGCCGGACTGGGCGAGCGCTTCGGCCATGCCGAGGCCGATGCCGCCGTTGCCGCCGGTAATGAGCGCGACTTTGCCCGTAAGATCGAATGGCTTGTACATAGAGGTGCGTTTCCCTTGGTTTTCTGACTGGGCCGGACGGTAACCATAGTTGCGGGGAGCGGCAACAAGTGCCTGTAACCATGTGCGAAAGGCTTCTCCCCAAACCTGTCGCGCTATGCGATGCTCGACGGCGGTGGGCAGTTGGTAAACAGGCGTAGGGGATGACATCCGAAATCGCGGTGATGAACCAGCGTGCGGTTGCGTTTGCGGCGGATTCCGCCGTGACGCTGATCGACGGTGCGACGGTTGTCGTGCGCAACGATACGAAGAAGCTGTTCAATCTGGCCGAAGGGCATCCAATCGGCGTGATGTTCTTCGGCGTGGCCGACATCATGGGCCATCCATGGGAACACCTGATCGAGCATTACGAGCGCAAGGTGAAGCCGCAGAAGTTCGCGCACACCCGCGAGTATGCGCGCGACTTCCTCAGCATGATGGACAACCTGCCGGAGTTCTTTCCGCTCGATAAGCAGAAGGACGAGTACCGCCGGCTGCTGGCGTCGGTGTTCCGCTACATCTTCCATCTCGCGCAGTATCTGAAAGAGAGCTCGACCGGCGAGATGGCGCAAGCGAGCGATGCCATTGCGCTGGAGCGCGCGATCGCGAGCGTGTGGCACGACTATCAGTTTCGTGAGGACGGTTCGGCGCGCGGCGAGCTTGCGTGTTTCCCGGCCGGGTTTGCAGAAGTGGTGGAGCGCGATTACGGCAATGTGGCGCGCGATCTGATCGGCTATGGCTTCGGCTCGTTCGGGATCAATCAGGAGGCGATAGGGCGCCTGCTGGACATCGCGGTCTATGCCGTCGTGAAGGACCTGTTTCTGGAGGATGTTACGGGGCTGGTGTTCGGCGGCTATGGCACCGACGAGCGCTACCCGGTGGTGGTGACCTGTTTCCTGTCCGCGATCGTTGGCGGGTTTGTGAAGCGCACGGAGGCATCGGTCGATGCGATCGACACCGATGTGAAATCGAAGATCCGGGTGTTCGCGGACAGCGAGGTCACCAACGCGTTCATTCGCGGCATCGACTTCAATCTGGAGCGCCGGCTGTACGGCACGGTGCGTGCGCTGCTGCACGGCGTGGTCGATCAGGTGATCGGCGCGTTCGGCGATGTGGACGCGGCGCGGCGCGAGGCGGTGCGGCAGCAGTTCCAGGGGCAGCTGGTGCCGCAGTATTTCGATTCGCTGCGCGGCATGATGGGCGAGTACCAGCAGAACGCGTTCATCAATCCGGTGCTGCGCGTGCTGGAGATCGCGGCCAAGCCGGAGTTGGCGGAGACGGCCAAGGAACTCGTGTCCCTGAACGTCTTCAAGAAGCGGATCATGGCGCAGAAACAGACCGTTGGCGGCGCCATTGACGTTGCGGTTATCAGCCGCGAAAACGGCTTTCAGTGGTGGACTCGCCAGAGCGGAGGCTAGCCAGTGTCGAATATGGGATCGAACCGGCCGCGGAGCGCGCTGGAAGACGGAGCGGACCGCCTGGCGCTGCTCGCCCGTACGGTGAAAGAGCAGCAGATCGCCGAAGTGATGGGGCGGTCGGCCATGCCGGTGGGCGATGTTTACTCGATGAGCCCGGACGAGGTGTGGTCGCGGAAATATATGAGCCAGGGCATCGGCCCGGTTTCGGACTGCACCGCGCCGGGCGGCTATTGCCCGATTCCATTCCCGGCCAAGACGCCGGTGGCGGCGCTGGCACCGCAGATCGTGACCGCCGCCGAGCCGGATGTCCTGGAGCTCGTCGACCCCATGCCGGAGCCTGTGGTTGCCGCGCCGGTGGGCGGGCAGATCGGGCAGGCGATCGGCAAACCGTACCGCCGCCGCTCGTGGTGGAGTCGCACCCCGCGCACTTCGCCCTGAAATCGCCACGACTATCGTCAATTTCCCACTGCGTTCTGCCGGACGGATTTGTCATGAGACTTCGTATTGCCGCTTCGCTACTTGCCGCCGCCCTGCTGGTGCCCAGCGCGGCGCTTGCCGTCAGCGCGGCGCTGAATGCGGAAGCTAACGCGACCTTCCTGTCGACCAACGCGCGCAAGCCGGGTGTGCAGGTGATGCGCGACGGGTTGCAGTACCGGGTGCTGAAGCCTGGCTTCGGCAACCGGCCGAAGCCCGGCGACATGGTGACGGTCTATTACTCCCTATCGCTGATCAACGGCGAGAAGGTGCAGGGCACCGAGGAAGACTTCCCGGCGCAGTTTCCGGTCAACGAGCTGATCGCCGGATGGCGCGAGGCGCTGCAGAACATGCGCGAGGGCGATCACTGGCAGCTGTTCGTGCCGTCGAACCTGGGCTATGGCCCGGCGGGCGCGGCCGACGGATCGATCCCGCCGAACCAGACGCTGATCTTCGATATTCAGCTGGTAAAGACCGAAACGCCGCCCGAGAAACCGAAGAAAGACGATGACCAGCAATAGTGGATTGCGTACCGCGGCGGCGCTTGCGCTCGGCCTCGGCTTCGGCGTGGTGCTTGGCGGGGCGGCGCGCGCGGACGACCGGTTGAGCGTCGATGCCAACGCCGCGTACCTTGCCAAGAACGCGAAGGCGAAGGGCGTGGTGGTGGTGCCGGGGATCCAGTACCGCGTCATCCGTTCCGGCAGCGGGGCGCAGCCTGCACGCCACGACTGCGTGACGGTCACCTACAAGGGCTCGCTGATCAACGGCACCGTTTTCGACGAGACGAAGGGCAACGACACGGCGACGTTCGGCGTCAGCGATGTGATCGGCGGATGGACGGAAGTTCTCCAGCTGATGCACGAGGGCGACGACTGGGAGGTGACGATCCCGTCCGGTCTGGCCTACGGCAAGTCGGGCACGCCGGGCGGCGAGATCCCGCCGAACCAGACCCTGATCTTCGAGATCAACTTGCAGAAAGTGTTCCCGGCGCCGATGGGCGGCTGCGGCTGAAAAGCCGAGGGAACTGTAAGGCGGGGCCGTACGCGGCGCCGCATGTTTGTTACACTCGGGTCGGAGTGCGTCCGATGCCCGGACGCAGGCGGGCGGAAGTTCGGTGTTCAAGTCGCTTCTGGAGCAAGTCAGGCGGCCGTCGCGTGGTGCGGTTCGGATCACGTTCGCGCTGATCCTTGTCGTGGGCGCGAGCGTGCTGTTCTGGGCGAGCCGCGACTATGCCGTGATCGCGCCCGACTGGGATGGGCAGGTGCGCGGGCTGGCGTATAGCCCGAGCCACACCTACACACCGCCGCAGGTCCACAAGATCGTCTCGCCGGAGCGGATCGACGAGGACATGGCGGCGATCGCGCAGGTCACCAACCGGGTGCGAACCTATACGGTCGCGGACGGAATGGAGCGCGTGCCGGAGATCGCACGGCGTCACGGGCTGACCGTGTCGCTCGGCATCTGGATCGGCAACGATCTCGAGAAGAACGAGAAAGAGGTCGAGACCGCCATACAGGTGGCGCTGGCCAATCGCCGGACGGTCGACCGCGTGTTCGTCGGTAATGAAGCGATCCTGCGCGACGATGTCAGCGTCAATCAGCTGAACGCCTATATCCGCCGGGTGCGCGAGGCGCTGCCCAATCGCATCAAGGTGTCGACGGCAGAGCCGTGGTCGACGTGGCTGTTGACGCCGGAGATCGGCGATCACGGACGCAACATCGATTTCATCGGCGTGCAGTTGCTCCCCTATTGGGAAGGCCTGCCACCGCGCAACTCGTTCGTCTCCATGACGCACTGGTTCAAGTATGTGCAGGATGCGTTTCCCGCCAAGCCGATCGTGATCACGGAAGTCGGCTGGCCGTCGGAAGGACGCACCAACAAATACGCGGAAGCGTCGCTCGCCAACGAAGCCTATTTCATCCGCACCTTTGTGCAGTTCGCGATGGATCAGGGCTGGGACTACTACATCATGGAGGCCTTCGATCAGCCCGGCAAAGCGGGCGCCGAAGGTGCAGTGGGCGCGTATTGGGGGTTGTTCGAGGCCGACGGCACGCCGAAGTTCGCGTTCCGCGGCATGCTGCGCACCTTCCCGGAGTGGCGCACCTATGCGCTGATCACCGCGATCATCACACTGTTCCTGGGGCTGTTGATCCTGCGGCGCATGCCGCGGGTCAGGCAGACGGGATATTTCGTAATGGGCTCACTGGTCGCGCTGGTGACGACCGGGTTCCTGAGCCTGATCGATGCGACGACCCTGGAGTACATTCATCCCGGCGATCTTGCGATGATCGTGGCGATGATGCCGCTGGTGTTCCTGGCGTCGGCGGTGATCCTGACCGAGGGCATCGAGCTGGCGTCGAGTTTGTGGCGGGTCGAGAAGCGCGAAGTGCGCGCGGCGATCCCGGAGCGGGCGCCTTTGGTCTCGATCCATGTGCCTTGCTACAACGAGCCGCCGGAGATGGTGATCGACACGCTGAATGCGCTGGCGCGGCTCGATTACGAACGGTTCGAAGTTCTTCTTTACGACAACAACACGCCGGATGAGGCGACTTGGCGGCCGGTGCAGGAGCATTGCGCCACGTTGGGACCGCGCTTCCGCTTTATCCACGAAGATGGTGTGAAGGGGTTCAAGGCGGGCGCGCTGAACAATGCACTGGCGCTGACGGCGCCGGAGGCCGAGTACATCGCGGTGATCGACAGCGACTATCAGGTGTCGCCGTTCTGGCTGCGCCGCGCGCTGCCGCTGTTCGCCTCGCCGAAGATCGCACTGGTGCAGGGGCCGCAGGACTATCGCGACGGGCGCGAGAGCTTCTTCAAGTCGATGTGCTACGAGGAGTATCGCGGCTTCTTCCACATCGGCATGGTGGAGCGGAACGAGCACGACGCGATCATCCAGCACGGCACGATGATGATCGTGCGCAAGACGCCGCTGATCGAAGCCGGCGGGTGGAGCACGTGGTGCATCACCGAGGATACCGAACTCGGTCTCAAGCTGTTCGAGCTGGGCTACAGCGCCGCGTATATTCCGCAGAGCATGGGGCAGGGGCTTATTCCCGATACGCTCGACGCGTTCATGACGCAGCGCTTCCGCTGGGTGTACGGCGCGATGCAGATGATGAAGCATCACGTGCGGCCGATCTTCATGGGCGATGCGCAGCTGTCGTGGGCGCAGCGCTATCAGTTCCTGTCCGGCTGGCTGCCGTGGATTTCCGACGGCATCGGCATGCTGCTGACGTTCTTCGCGCTGGTGTGGTCGGTGCTGATGGCGGTGGAGCCGCAGATTTTTGCGGTGCCGATGCCGGCGCTTTCGGCCGCGGCGCTAGCGCTGTTCTCCGCGAAGACGGTGAAGACGCTGCTGCTCTATCCGCAGAAGGTGCGCTCGGGCGTGTCGGGTGCGGTCATGGCGTCGGTCGCCGGGCTCGCGCTGACGCACACGGTGGGCAAGGCGGTGATCAGCGGGATTTTGACGAAGGGCAAGCCGTTCTTCCGCACGCCAAAATGCGAGAACCCGGCTGACCTGCGCCAAGCGCTGAAGGTGATCTGGCAGGAAGCGACGCTGTTCACGCTGTGCATCGCGGCGGCCGTGGGCACGTTCGTGACGCGCGGTCTCGCCGATCCGGCGGCGGTGCTGTGGATGGTGATGCTGGGGGTGCAGAGCTTGCCCTATGCCGCGAGCATCGCGACGGCGGTGTTCAGCGCGCTGGCGAATGCGTCACAGCAGGCGGTGCCGGTGATCCCGATCTCTCCGCCGAAAACCGAGCTGCCGAAGGCGGCGTAAGCTCCCCTCCAAATCAAAATCGTTGTCATCCCCGGCGAGTGGCGCGCGCCACGCGCGCCGCGAGGTTAAGGGGACCTAGGA
>DATAHD010000082.1:0-2398 GCA_036263395.1 Rhizomicrobium sp.
GAATTCGCCGCGCTCGTCCTGCACTGCATCCACAACGGCTATATGAACGGCGAGGTCATCCGCATCGACGGCGCGCTGCGCATGGCGCCGCGCTGAGGACATGAGCGCGGACGACATCGTCTCGCTCTACGAGCGCCGCGCTCACGACTGGGCCGGCGACCGCGCGCGCCAGACCGTGTTCATCGAGAAGGGCTGGCTCGACCGGTTCATCGCGCTCGTGGAGCCCGGCGGCACCGTGCTCGATCTCGGCTGCGGGCCGGGCAAGCCGATGGCGGAGTATCTGATCGCGAACGGGCTCGACGTCTGCGGCGTCGATTCATCGCCCACCATGATCGCCATGGCCCGCGAGAACCTGCCCGGCCGCGAGTTCATCGTCGCCGACATGCGCACCTTGAGGCTCGGCCGGCGCTTTTCCGGCATCCTCGCCTGGGACAGCTTCTTCCACCTGACGCCGGATGGACAGCGGCGGATGTTCGCGAACTTCCGCGAACATGCCGGGACGTCCGCGGCCCTCATGTACACCAGTGGCCCCCGCCCCGGCGAGGCGATCGGCGAACTGCGCGGCGAGCCGCTCTATCACGCCAGCCTCGCGCCCGATGAATACCGGGGGCTGCTCGCTACGCATGGGTTTGCCGTCGTCGCCGAGCGCATGGAGGACCCGGACTGCGGCGGCCACTCGGTCTGGCTGGCGCAGCGCAGGGAAGACGGCTAAGAGCAAAACATGAGCCTGAGCAACATCCGCACCGTGCGCATCGAATGGGGCGACTGCGATCCCGCCGGGATCATCTTCTACCCCCGCTACTTCGAGATCTTCGACGGCTCCACGGCGCTCCTTTTCGAGGCGAAGCTCGGCTTCACCAAATTCGAGATGTTTAAACGCCTTGCCTTCGCCGGCTGGCCGCTCGTGCGCACGCAGGCGCGCTTCATGATGCCGACGCGCTTCGGCGACGACGTGACGGTCGAAAGCACGATCAGCTTCGGCCGCGCGAGCTTCGACGTGACACACAAGCTCAGCCTCAAGGGCGATCTGTGCTGCGAATGCAGCGAGAAGCGCGTCTGGACCGTACGCGACGCCGACGGCCGGCTGAAGTCGCATCCGGTGCCGCCCGAGGTGCTGGCGAAGTTCGGCGTCACGCCTGCGGCATAATGAAGGATATCGTCCCGGGCGAGCGCCCTTGCGCGAGGCTCGGGACCCATACACCGCAGCTTATCGAGACGGCACGGCGTATTGGGCCCCCGCTTTCGCGGGGACGACAGAGATGGAAAATCAGCCCACTCGGCGGATTACTCCACCTGTGCGGCGATGCGCTTGAGTACATCGAGGAAGCGCGCGCGGTCGCGCGCACCGATGATTCCGTCGAGCACGCGCTCATGCCTCCGGGCAGCCCGAACCATCGATGCGAGCGTCTTCTGGCCCGCCGCCGTGAGGCTCAGCCGGTAGGCGCGACGGTCCAGGTCCATGCGCTTTCGTTCGACGAGGCCGCGGCGCACGAGATCTTCCACCACCGGCGTCAGGCTTGACTTGTCGCGGCCGTTCGCGAGCGACAGTTCGGTCTGGCTGATGCCGGGGTTGCGGCCGATCAGCATCAGAGTTGCGAACCGGCCCGGACTTTCGCCGATATCGTGCGACCTCCGGGAGAACGCCTGAAAGGCTGCCTCCTGCGCCATCCGCAAGTTGAAGCCGACCCATCCGGCCAGCGGCCCAAAATCGACGCTGGCCGGCACAGGCGCGCCGTTCTTGTTGCGGCGCACGAGCCGCTTCTCTCCTGCCACTTCGGTCGTCCTCTTCGCGGGCGCATCTCGCGATCGCGCGATCGCCCCGCAAGTAGTTTGATCTCAAACGATCCTCTTTACAACCGCCACCGTATCCGGCTGAATACCGACAATAATTCGTTGCCCTAGACAACATCCGCATCCTTGGGAGGAACGCTGTCATGAAGGCCCGCTTCACGATTTCCGTCTGCGTTGCGGCGATCGCCGCGATCATCGGCTCCGGCGCCGCGCTGGCGCAGGAGAAGACCTTCGAGCTGAAGCTGTCGCACTGGGTGCCGCCGTCTCATCCCTTGCAAAAGGCGCTCGAGGAATGGGGCGCCGACGTCGAGAAGGAGTCGGGTGGCACCATCAAGTACAAGGTTTTTCCGGCACAGCAGCTCGGCAAGGCGTTCGACCATTACGACATGGCGCGCGACGGCATCGCCGACCTCACCTACATCAATCCCGGCTATCAACCCGGCCGCTTTCCGATCATCGCCGCCGGCGAATTGCCGTTCCTGATCGCCAATGCCAAAGGCGGCTCGCAGGCGCTCGACGCCTGGTATCGCAAATATGCCGACAAGGAGATGAAGGACGTCAAGTTCTGCCTGGCCTTCGTGCACGATCCGGGCTCGTTTCATTCGAA
>DATAHD010000083.1:0-1722 GCA_036263395.1 Rhizomicrobium sp.
CCCGTCTTCCTCCGCGACGTGGCCCAGGTCACCCTCGGCCCCGAGCAGCGGCGCGGCTTCGGCGAGCTCGACGGCCGCGGCGAAGCTGTCGGCGGCATCGTCATCATGCGCTACGGCGAAAACGCCCTCGAAGTCATCGACGCGGCCAAGGCCCGCCTTGCCGAGATCCAGAAAACCCTTCCCGAAGGCGTCAAGATCGTCGTCACCTACGACCGCTCCCAACTGATCAAAGAATCAGTCGGCACGCTGCGCAAGGCGCTGATCGAAGAGATGCTGGTCGTCAGCCTCGTCCTCTTCGTCTTCCTCCTCCATGCGCGCAGCGCCCTGGTGCCGGTGATCACGCTGCCCATCGCCACGCTCCTCGCCTTCATCCCGATGTATTACCAGGGGCTCACCATCAACATCATGTCCCTGGGCGGCATCATCGTCGCCGTCGGCGCCATGGTCGACGCCTCGATGATCCTGATCGAAAACATTCACAAACGCCTGGAGGACTGGGAAGCCGAAGGCCGGCCGGGCGAGCGCCGCACGGTCCTCATCTCCGCCATGCAGGAGGTCGGGCCGAGCCTCTTCTACTCACTTTTGGTGATCACCGTCGCCTTCCTCCCCGTCTTCACCCTGGAAGGCACCGAAGGGCGCCTATTCAAGCCCCTGGCCTTCACCAAGAGCTACTCCATGGCCTTCGCCGCCCTCCTGGCCATCACTCTCACGCCCGCCCTCGCCGTGCTGCTCATCCGCGGGCGCATCCTTCCGGAAGAGAAAAACCCGCTCAACCGCTGGCTGATCAAAGCCTACGTCCCGGTCGTCCGCTTCGTCGTCGACCATCGCTGGGCCGTCCTCGCGGTCGCCGTGATCGCCATGATCTTCACCATCCCCGCCTACCTGCGCCTCGGCAACGAATTCATGCCCCCGCTCAACGAAGGCGTCATCCTCTACATGCCCACCGCACCGCCGGGCATGTCGGTCCCCGAAGCGTCGCGCGTCCTCCAGTCCATGGACCGCCAGCTCAAGGAAATCCCCGAAGTCAAGCGCGTCTTCGGCAAAATGGGCCGCGCCGAAACCGCCACCGACCCCGCCCCCATCGGCATGGCCGAAACCGTGGTCCTGCTTAAACCGAAAAATCAATGGCGCCAGGGGATGACCTGGGAGCTCCTCCTCCGCGAAATGGACGAAAAGCTCCGCTACCCCGGCATGCCCAATCTCTGGTGGATGCCCATCCAAACCCGCACCGAAATGCTTGCCACCGGCATCCGCAGCCCGCTCGGCATCAAGGTTTTCGGCGACGATCTCGAAACCATCGAAAAAGCGGCCATCGACATCGAAAAAGCCGTCGCCGGCATCCCCGGCACCCGCAGCGCCTTCGCCGACCGCGCCACCGGCGGCCTCTACCTCGACGTCGTCATCGACCGCGAAGCCGCGGCGCGCTACAACCTGCGCGTCAAAGACGTCAACGAAGTCGTCGCCTCGGCCATCGGCGGCATGAACGTCTCGCGCACCATCGAAGGGCGCGAGCGCTACCCCATCTCCGTCCGCTACGCCCGCGAGCTCCGCGACGATCCGCAGGACCTCCTCGGCCGCATCCTCGTCCCCACGCCCGCCGGAGCCCAGATCCCGCTCGCCCAGGTCGCGCGCATCGAATTCACCTCCGGCCCGCCCATGATCCGCAGCGAAGACGGCCGCCTCGTCGGCTTCGTCTTCGTCGACGTCGGCGACCGCCCCATC
>DATAHD010000084.1:0-7471 GCA_036263395.1 Rhizomicrobium sp.
TTCAGGCGCGATTGCGTGTCTTTGCCACGCTCCTGACCGATGACTGCCACCGCGCGCCCCTGGAAGCGACCGAGCCCCGCAACGATCGCACGGTCCTCACCGAACGAGCGGTCGCCGGCGAGCGGCGTGAACTCGTCCAGCAGATGATGCGCGTAATCGACGAAGTGCGGCCGTCCTGGGTGGCGTGCCACCATCGTCTTCTGCCATGGCGTCAGCTTGGCGTAGGTATCCCGGATCTGGGTGTCGACCTTGTTCTGTAGGCGGCCGACCTCCTCGGCGATGTCCATGGTGACATCGTCCTCGGCGAGCTTGCGCAGCTCGACGATCTTGCCTTCCAGTTCCGCGATGGGTTTCTCGAATTCGAGGTAGGTGTGCATGGCTCTCGATGGTTTCGCCGCCTCTCGCGGTTAAACGCGGAAAGCGGCGGAAAAGCGCCGGTTAGTGACCCCGGCACGGGACCAAAGTCAATTAGCACGGCGAGGTCACGATAGCAGCTATCCGCCGAACAAACTTCTTAACCATTTGAAACTACTTGAGTTTACCCAAGAGGTACCAACTCCGTCCAATCAGCCTCAGTCCCAGCCGCTGCACCACACGCTGCGAGGACAGGTTCGTGACCGGCGTGCTGTAGAACAGGATTCGCGTGGCAACACCGGGATGCGAGGCCCATGCCGCTGTCGCCGCAGCCAGCCCTAGCCCGCGCCCTGCGGAACGCCGGGACGGTGAAAAGCCCGAGGTCGGCCGCTTCCTCGCCAAGACGTGCAGTGAAGCCGATTGCGGCCACATCCCCACCGACCAGCAGCGCACTCCAGGGCGCTCAGAAATCGGCAACCGACAGGAAGCCGATCTCTACGAGTGAAGGCGGCATGCCACCAACCTCCAGCCGCGTGAGGAGTGCATCGCCCCCGTTTGTCCCCGACCGCACCACGGTCGCCTCCGACGGGTAGACCGTCGTGTGCGGAAGCGGCCAGATCAAACCCGCGGTTCCATCATCGCTTGCGCGGTCAAAGATGTGGGCAATCCGATCGATCATCTGCGCATTGTCCGCGAACGGCACACCATCAGCGACGATGCGCAAAACCTCTTCCGCCACCGGCTTCGCAACATCGTCGCGAACGGCGCAGATGGTCCCCTCCGCACATCCGCTGATCGCAACCAGCGGCGCGCGCGACCGCTCCGGGTCATTGTGAGAAACAAGGCGGCCGTCGGCGTTCAACACATACGCAGACGCAAACTGCAAACGCAGCAATTCCATATCGGTCATAGCAATCCTCTTCGCGCCGCAAACGAATGCGCGCGTGTGGCTTCGATGTCGGTGAGGGAGACGTCGTTTCCAAGCGCCTTAGGCGCTGCGGTATCCGAACTGCTGCATCGCTGCCTCCTGCGGTAAGGAACGCGCGGACCTTAGAACCGGCTCACCGGTTCGACAACTGGATCGCGTTGCCTTCCGGATCGCGGCCATCGCACATCGTGATCGCACCGCCACTCTTGACAGCTCCCAGCTTTGCGCCGCGTGCAACAAGCTCGGCTCGCGCTGCCGCAACATCCTTCGCCCGAAACACGATCTTCGGGCCTTTGCTCTTCGGCGCAGGCGGCCCAGAGTGCAGCGCGATGGTCATGCCGCCGGCATCGAACTCCCGCCAGCCCTTCTCTTCCGTCACCTGCTTCAAACCAATGACGTTGCGATAGAACGCCGTCATCGCCTCCATCTGCCGCGTAAACAGGATGATCCGTCCGATCTGAAGTTTCACGTCGCTCTCCAACTTCGGCTCCGCATCACATTCATGAGAAGCCTGCCCACGGCAAAATATCCGGCCGCCGCCGCTGTAGACTAGCAAAGCCAAACAAATTTCGCGGCAGCGGTCACAGCTGGCACGTCTGCCCCGTCTTTATGACAACGGAGGGACGTCATGGGCTTGAAGATCGGATTGATCCTCGTCGGATTGTTCAGCATTGCGAATGGGTTGGTGATGCTCATCAACCCGGATGGCTGGTATCATCAGGTGATCGGCGACATGCCGATGGGCATGATGGACGATCATTTCATCCGCGACGTCGGTTTTGCCTACCTTGCCAGCGGAGTAGGCCTCATCTGGGGCGGTGCCCGAACCGGCGCTACTGCGGCTGCCTTCACACTTGCCGGTGCGGTATGGCCCGTCCTGCACGCCCTCTTCCACCTCGACCTCTGGGCGATGCACGGCGTCCCGGAAGGCGCCGCGCTGATCAAGGAAGGCCTTGGCGTTGTCGGCATGTCCGCACTTGGCGCCGCCCTCGCCTGGCTTCGCTTTCGCAAAGGAGACGCCTGATGCTCAAGTGGTTCGCGCACCGCTTCATTCGCCGCATGGAGGCGCACTACACCTACGACGCCACGTACCTGCATGAACTGGCGGACACTTCGATGACCGGCTTCCGCCGCTACATGAAGATGCAGATGGCCGGTCACTGGCGCGCTGACGCCCCGCGCAACGCCTGGAACGCTGTGGCCATCGGCGCCGCCTTGGTCGAAGATTGCGGCCCTTGCGTCCAGATCACCACCGACATGGCGGTCGAAGCCGGCGTGCCACCGGATGTCATCAAGGCACTCCTGTCCGGCACACCAACCGACGCCGACGCGCAGCTCGGCTTCGACTACGGCCGCGCCTTGTTGAACGGCACGAAAAACCTCGACATGCTGCGCGAGCAGATCGAAGCCAAATGGGGCAAGACGACATTGATCGCGATGTCTTTGCGCGCCATGTCGAGCCGAAACTACCCGGTGCTGAAGCGCGCCATGGGTCACGCCAAAACCTGCCAGCGCGTTCGCGTCGGAAACACTGACGTCGCCGTGAACCCCATGCTCAAAGCCGCCTGATGCCCGACACCGCCGTCTTCGAGCGCCACCGTTCACATTTGCTCAACATCGCTTATCGGATGTTGGGTGAGATGGCGGCCGCCGAAGATGTTGTTCAAGAGGCATGGCTGCGCTGGCGCCGCGCGGGCGACGAAGGTATCCGCGATCCCAAAGCCTGGCTCAGCGCCGCCACGGTTCGCCTGTCGCTCGATGCACTTCGCTCAGCGCGCGCCCGGCGCGAGATCTATGTCGGCCCATGGCTGCCCGAGCCCATCCTGCCGGATGACACGCGTGCGCTGGCGGCAGATGGACCAGCAGCCCGCGCCGAGCTGGCCTCCGACCTGTCGCTCGCACTCTTGATGGTTCTGGAGCGCCTCTCCCCCGAGGAGCGCGCGGCCCTCATCCTTCACGACGCCTTCGACAGCGACTACGCCGACATCGCCGCCGTGCTTGGCAAGACGGAAGCAGCTTGCCGCAAGCTGGTCAGCCGCGCCCGTGACCGCGTGAAGGCGGAACGCCCGCGCCACACAGCTACGCAGGACCAGCACCGCGCGCTGCTCGAGCGTTTCCTGGCCGCCGCCGCGACCCAGGATCCCGCAGCGCTCGTTCCGCTGCTGAAAGACGATGTCATTCTCTATTCAGATGGCGGCGGTATCGTCGCCGCAGCGCTCAACCCGATCTATGGCGCTGACAAGGTTGCGCGCTTCACGACCGGCGTGATCCGCAAGTTCGGCGTAGGGGCAAACTTCTCGGCCGCACCGACCGAGCTCAACGGCGCGCCCGGCTTCATTCTGCGCAATGGCATTGAACTGCACTCGGCGCTGACGGTCGAGGTAGACGGCGACCAAATCAGTGCCATCTACCTCGTCCGCAATCCGGAAAAACTCCGACGTATCGTCGTCTGATCAGCCGAACAGGAAGTCGCCCGCCACCAGACTGGCCGTGGTGACGTTCTGCACAAGAACGCTGTCGTCCCCATGCGAGATCAGCACGTCCGCGCCCACCTGGGTCATGTGCGCCTGAAGATCGGCATAGTCGGCGAAATCGTTGTGCGAGAACTTCATAATGTCGTGGTTGGCCCCACTCGCGGCAAAGTCGGTGATGATGTCGTTCCCGAAATGCCCCGAGAAGACGAACGTATCGGTCGCAGCGCCACCACCCATGACGTCGTCACCCTTTCCCCCGGTGATTGTGTCCTTACCGGAACCGCCCAGAATGGAATCATCTCCGGCGCGGCCGCTCAGGTTGTCGTTGCCGTCGTTGCCGGTGATCGTGTCGTCATCCGAGCCGGCTATGACGGAGTCGCCCGCCGTACCGCCGGTAATGGTGCCGAGAATGTGCCCTTTCGCGGAATCGAGACTGCTGCCGAAACCATTGCTCAGGATGACGTCGCCTGTCACCGTACCGCGGTTGACGATGGTATCGGTAATCGTATCGAAGCCATGCGACTCCCACAGATCGCCGTTGATGACGCCCTTGTTCTTGATGAAATTACCATCCATCTGGATCGTGGCGTCGATTGTGCCGTTGTTGTAGACGAGATCGCCTTTGTGGAGGCCAACCGAACCCGCGATCACGCCGTAGTTCGTGATGGTGTTGACCGTGCTGTCTTCCGTCGAACTCGTACCCAGCGTGTTGATCCGGCCATAGTTGTTCAGGATCATGCTGTGGCTCTGCACCTGCAGACCGTCGATTGTCCCGTTGTTCAAAATCTCGACGATGTTGACCACACCGACCTGCACACCATAGCCGGCGCTATAATTGCCGTTGGTAATTGTGCCGTTGTTTATTAGGTGAACGGTACCGCCGGTGATGTTGATGCCGGTCGTCGTACCGCTGATGGTCGCGTCTGCGCCGATGGTGACATATGCGCCGCCTGCTTCCAGCGACATGCCAACGCCGGCGCTCTGCACGTCGCCGTTGACGAACAGCTTCTCGTTCGTTCCGCCGGATAGCATCTGGATGCCGATGGTGTCGCCATAGACGAAACCGTTCATCGTCGTCGTGCTGCCGTTCACCGCCGCGCCGAACTTGATGCCGACGCCGCCGGTGCTGATGAGATCGACTGTGTCCAGGATCAGGTAGTTGTTGTTGTTCGTGATATCGAGCGCAGTGCCTGCGGCTGTGCTGCTGGCGCTCACAACGGTAGTCGTCATGTCAATTCTCCCTCGATCGGTCGCTAGCAGGCGACCTGATTTTCACGCAGAGAGATATAGGCCTTGCTTTGGGATTGACGCCACGGTGGGTCGTTTGAAATTTTGCACTCGAACGTCGTTTGCCGCCGATAATGTCGCTCTAGGCAAAGGTTGAGCCAAGATCGCTGATGTTTCTGTGATGGCGGTCACACTGTAGAAAGTTCCCGCTTCCATTATTTAGCGCCGCCGCATCCCGTTTGCCATGTGCAAGAAGGCCGCCTCTGCAAGCGCGCGAATCTGATCGGGTACTGCTGTGTCTTCCAAGGCGCGGTTCATGCAGGCAAGCCACTGCGCGTTCTCGCGCTCCCCGATAGCGAGAGGAGCATGCGCGCTCATCACACAATTGCTGTAGAGGCGCGGACCGCCAAACCAACCGCTGAAGAACTGAAAGAGCCGCTCGCGCATCGGTGCCAGGTCTTCCGCGTGCATCGCGCGCAGTTCGCTATAGCTGGCATCTCGCTCCATCAGATCGTAGAAACGATCGACGAGTGCGCGCACACCCGCCTCGCCTCCCATCGCGTCGTAGGGGCTCACAAGCTCAGCAGCAGCCTCAGACATGGCACCTCACATCGATCAGGCAACCATGTCAGCCCGACAGGCCGGCATATTGATCCGGATCAATGATCAATGGTGCTTGGATCAATGGTGCTTGCTGTTACTTGCCCGTTTTCTCACGGATCATCGCCATCTGTTTGACGATCACATCTGCCTGACGGATGGATGCCGCATCGATCAGCACGCCGCCCATTGCCGCCGCGCCCGAACCGCCCTCATGTGCGGTCTTCATCGAATCCAGAATAGCCTGCGCGCGCGCCACTTCTTTTTCCGGCGGCGTGAAGATCTCGTTCGCCAGCTCCACCTGGCTCGGGTGGATCGCCCACTTGCCTTCGCAGCCGAGGATCGCAGTGCGGTTCGCCTGCACGCGGAAGCCATCCGGATCGCCGTAGTCACCGAACGGTCCATCGATCGCCATCAGCCCATGCGCCTTCGCCGCCTGCACCATGCGGAACAGCGGATAGTGCCAAAGGTCGTTCCAGTGGCGCACACGCCCACCGTCGGCATCCTTGTCGGTCAGCATCACATAGTCGGCATTGCCGCCACCGATGTTGGTGGTGCGCATACCCTGCGACGCCGCATAGTCCGCCGCGCCAAAGTGCAAGCTCTCCATCCGCTTCGACGATCCCGCGATCTCAAAGATGTTCGCGAGACCGAGTACGCTCTCGATGATGACCTCAAGACCGATCTTCTTCTTACGGCCGACATGCGCCGACGCCTGCGTGATCAGCATGTCGATCGCATAGATATCCGCGGCGCAGCCAACCTTCGGCACCATGATGGTATCGAGGCGCTCACCGCCCTTCTCCACCAGCGCCAGCACATCGCGATAGCAAAGCGATGTGTCGAGCCCGTTGATGCGGACCGTGACGGTTTTGCCCTTCCAGTCGATATCGTTCAACGCCTGCACGACGTTGTCGCGCGCCTTTTCCTTGTCCCCCGGCGCGACAGCGTCTTCGAGGTCCATGCAGATCACATCCGCGGGCCCCGCCGCAGCCTTCTCGAAGAAATTGGTCTTCGATCCCGGCACGAACAGTTTGGAACGATAGAGACGGACAGGCGCCTGGCGCTCGACGACAGTGAAACTCAAGGGAAGCTCCCGCTGGAAAATTGTGCGATTGCGAGCAAGGTCGCGGAAGGCTCGCGCTAGGTCAACTGCGCTTCTTTGCCCTGTCCGCCCGCGCCAGCGGATGCGCGGTCTGCACCAGCTTCTCCAGCCGGTTCTGCGCCACATGGGTGTAAATCTGCGTCGTCGCGATGTCGGCGTGGCCGAGCAGCGTCTGCACGCTCCGCAGGTCAGCACCGCCTTCGACCAGATGCGTCGCAAAGGCGTGGCGCAGAACATGCGGCGACAGCTTCGCCGGATCGATTCCAGCCTGTGCCGCAAGCTCCTTCAGCAACTGGCCGCAGCGCCTGCGGGTGAGATGCGCCTCGGCACCACGCGACGGAAAGAGGTATCTCTCTGCCGCTTTGGCGCGCACGCCTTCGGGAAGAAACGTGCCGCGCACCTCCAGATATGCTTCAATAGCGTCCCGGGCCGACGGGTTGAGTGGCGCCAGCCGCTCCTTCCCGCCTTTGCCACGGACGAACAGAAATACCGTTTGTGTCTGTGCCGCGGCCAACGGCAACGTCACCAGTTCCGACACGCGAAGGCCGGACGCATAGAGCAGTTCGACAATACAGACGAGCCGCACAGCCGTCGCATCGATTGCGCCACGCTTGTCGCGCGTCTCCGCCGCCTCGCGGGCTGCGCTCGACAGCTTCTCCATGTCCTCCCGCGTCAACACCTTCGGCAGCGGCCTCTGTCGTGTCGGCGCATCGACGGCGTTGGTCGGATCGTCCTTTCGAATTTGTTCGGTGTAGAGGAACGAGAAGAATTGGCGCAGCGATG
>DATAHD010000085.1:0-15124 GCA_036263395.1 Rhizomicrobium sp.
GGGCGGCGCGGTGATCATCTTCCTCGGCTTTCGCTTCGGACTGATCTGGGCCGGCGTTGCAGCGGCCGTGCTGATTGCGCTGAGCCAGGCGTTCGCATGGGCGATGTTCGCCAACAGCCGGTTGCTGGTCGATGCGCTGGGGCCGTCGCTGACTTTTTCAGCGGTGTTCGCGACCGCGCTGGCGGCAAGCGCACATGAGGTGACACAGGTGCGTAGCCGCCTGCGCCATGCGTTTGCCGAAGCGCTGCCGCCATCTGTGCTGGAGCGCATCGCGCGCAAACCGGCGCTGCTCAATCTCGACGGCGAGACGCGGACGGTGACGTATTTAGCGTGCAGTGTGCGCGATTTCGCAAAGCTGGCGTCGTCGTTCCTCGACGATCCGCACGGTTTCACCAAGCTGATGCGGCGCGTGACGGGTCCGTTGCTGGATCAGGTGACCAAACATGGCGGCACCATCGACCGCGTAACGAGCGACGGCTTCACCGCGTTCTGGAACGCGCCGCTGGACGACAGCGAGCATGCGATCCACGCCTGTGAAGCGGCGCATGCGATGGCGGAAACGCTGGCCCGTGCCAATGAGGAGATCGCACGCGAGCGGCGCATCGACGGCACCGCGATCGATCCGATCGAGATCGGCATCGGCATCTCCACCGGACAGGCGGTGGCAGGCGGCTTTGGCGCGCGCGAGACGGCGGCGTATTCCGTGACGGGCGATCCGGTGGTGACGGCGGAGAAAATCCGCGCCCTGTCGCAGCAATACGGACCCGCGGTGATTTTGTCGGAGGAGACGCGCAAGGAAGCGGCGCGCGGCTACGCCTTCCTGGAAGTCGATTTCATCGCCGCCGGCGCGCATGACGAACCGGTGAAACTGTTCGCCCTGCTCGGCAGTCCGGTGGTGCGCGCCTCACCGAAATTCCGCGCGGTGACGACGTTCCACGACCACATCTTCGCCTCCATCCGCTCGCAGCAGTGGGAGAAGGCACGCGCGCTGATCGAGCAGTGCCGCAAACTCTCCGGCGCGAGCCAGAAGCTTTACGACCTGCACCTCAACCGCATCACCTATTTTGAAGACAACCCGCCGGGCACCGATTGGGACGGCGCGTTTCGCACGGTGGTGAAGTAGCTTTTGCGGCTGACTGATTTCGTTTAGGATGCCTCTATGGTTTCGAAGGAAGCAGCCAAAGAGTTGAACGACGACGCAGACTTCGATGCAGCCGTCGAAGAAGGTCTTGCGGATATCAAAGCAGGGCGCA
Organism: Rhizomicrobium sp.; assembly: GCA_036263395.1. Taxonomy (GTDB): domain Bacteria; phylum Pseudomonadota; class Alphaproteobacteria; order Micropepsales; family Micropepsaceae; genus Rhizomicrobium. The sequence goes on from DATAHD010000085.1 coordinate 1,254, forward strand.
CGGTGCCTTACGAAAAAGTCCGCAAATGGTTGCTGTCTTGGGGCACCGATAAGGAACTGCCGCCGCCGAAATGCCCGTAAGGTTTTCGCGCCGCGCCTTACGCGATCTTCAGAGAATTCGCGACTTTGTTGCGAAAGACAAACCTATCGCTGCCTCGCGTCTGGCTGTTGAGCTGGTTGCCGCGTGTGACCGGCTTGAGGTCTTTCCGGAACGCGGCCGCCCCGGCAGCAAGCGCGGGACGCGCGAACTGACGACGGTTTGGCCTTACGTGATTATTTACAAAACGACGGACCAGATCGAGATCGTCGCCATCCGCCACGGCAGGCGAAGACCGGTATCCTAGCTCGGCTGCGCCAAGCCGTAATGCGCTGCACCGGCCCCACTGAGCGCGGCCCATAGCTGGTCGCCCCAGGAGAAGTGCCACCATTCGTCGGGATGGCCGGTGAAGCTATCGGCGGTCATCACCCAATGCAGCAGACGACGGTTGGCGCGGGCTTCTTCGTCGGAGAAGGCGAGATCGGCGCCGGACGTTTCAAAGCGGTCGCGGTGGGCGAGCGGAGTGGCGTCGTCGAAGATCGAGCCCATCCAGAGCTGGTCGCTGCCGATGAAGCGGAGGGTGAGATCGCACGCGGCGCCGGTGGAATGCGGGGCAGGCAGCATCGGGTCGTCTGTCGGCGCGGCCCAATAGGTTTCGACCTCGGCCAGGAGTGCCGCGCCCGTCAGCGACGGATTGCGGCGCTGCAGTTCGGCCGGGGTCCAGACATCGTGGAAATAGGCTTGCACCGCGCGCGGCCGCCAGGCGTCGAAGAGATAGAGTTCGAGACCGGCCGGTTTGAGGCGGTCGTTCACGGCCGCCAGCTTCTCCACCACCGTGCGGCGGGCGAGGAGATCGGGAATCGAACCGTCGATCCGGCGCCAATAGGGCGGGTTCTTTTCCGAATGGTAGAAGTTGTCACCGGCGATGCCGTATGCCCGGACATCGACAAGCGATTCCCCATAGAGGACATGCGCCGTATCGAGCGGAACCTTGGTGCGAAAACCCGCGCGCGCAACGCGGGCGTTCGCCTGGTCCGGGATCGGGCGGTTGCGCAGATATTCGAGCGGTGGGGACATTCGCGAATCCGGATTTGCTGGCTAGAGTAGCAACATGACTCCCGAAGATCATTTTCCCGTCGACTATCGCGGCGGACGGCATGCTTTTCTCGAAGCGAGCGAAGGGCTCGACGTCACCACCCGGGTGCATCCCACCGCACAGGGGCCGGACGGCAAACCGCTGTTCATGGACGTGGCCGAGATCGGCGATCGCAAGGCGAAGACCGCTCTCCTTTTGATGAGCGGCACGCATGGGGCGGAAGGCTATTTCGGCTCCGGCGTCGAGACCGGGTTGCTGCGCGAGGGTCATCTGAAGGCACCGAAGGGCACCAAGATCGTCGTGCTGCACGCGGTGAACCCGTACGGTTTTGCCTGGAACCGGCGCGTCAACGAGGACAATGCGGACATCAACCGCAACTGCATCGACTTCGCCAATCCGCCGAAGAACGAAGCCTATACCGAGCTGGCGGAATGGATTTCGCCGAAAGAGATCTCGCGCGAGGCGTTCCGGGAAGCCAATTCCCACCTGCGTGCCTATTCCGACAAGCACGGCGACTTTGCGCTGCAGACCGCGATCAGCGGCGGGCAGTACACCCATCCCGACGGCATCTATTTCGGCGGCAACAAGGAGAGCTGGTCGCAGCTGATGCTGAAGGACGTCATCACCGAGCATCTTCGTAGCGTGAAGAAGCTGATCGTGATCGACTTCCACACCGGCCTCGGCGAGAGCGGCGCGGCGGAGATGATCACCGAAGATCTGCCCGACTCCGCGTCGTACAAGCGACAGAAGGCGATCTGGGGCGACCGTGTGAAGTCGAGCGAAGCGGGCGAGTCGCTGTCGGCGCCGCTGACCGGGACATTGGACGCGGCATTCGCCAAATGGCTGCCCAAGGTCGAGCTGACCTTTGCCGCACTGGAGTGCGGCACGCGGCCGATGCGCGATGTGTTCAACGCGCTGCGCAAGGACAACTGGCTCCACCAGATCGCGGGCAAGACGAGCAATGCCGATGCCGCCGCGATCAGCCGCGAGACGCGCGATGCGTTCTACGTCGATACGCCGGAGTGGAAGCGCAGTGTGTGGAATCACGGCGCCGAAGTGGTGCAGCAAGCCTTGAAAGCGATGGCCTGACGCATGCTCAAACTCTATCAGGCGGACTGGTCGCCGTTTCCGACGCGAGTTCGGCTTGTGCTCTATGCCAAGAATATTCCGTTCGAGCCGATCTATCCGCCGGGATTCGACCGGCCGCGCGAGGAGCGCGACGAATATCGCCGCATCAATCCGATGGGACGCATTCCGGCGCTGCTGCTCGAAGACGGGCGCATCCTTCCTGAATCGGAAGTGATCTGCGAATACCTGGAAGATATCTATCCGGAGCCGCGGTTACGGCCGACCGATCCGTTCGACCGAGCGCAGATGCGGCTGATCTCACGGCTTTGCGACATCTATGTCGTGATGGCGATGGTGCCGCTGTTCGATGCCAGCGGGCAGCGCCGCAAGGATTGGAACATCGAGCGGATCGACCGCGCGCTGAGCGAAGTGAAGAAGAGCCTGGAGTATGTCGAGGCGTATATCGGCAGCCATGGTTATGCCGTCGGCACATCGCTGACACAGGCCGATGGTGCGGTTATTCCGCTGCTGGTGCTCGCGTTCGAATGGGCACCAGTGCTGTTCGACCGGACGAGCACGGAGGGCGACCTGCCGAAGCTGTCCGCATACTGGAAAGCGATCGCACACGATCCGATCGCCAGCCGCCTGATTCACGAGACGCGCGAAGCGATCACAGCACTGCAAAAGCCGCGCGAAAAATCCTGATCCATTGGGGGAACACAAATGAAATCGAAGCTGGCCGTTCTGGCCGCCGTCCTGCTCGCAAGTGTTTCGCTCGGCGCGGCGCCCGCGCCCAAAGCGCCGCCGGCCGGGCCGATGCCGCCGCAGGAAAATCAAACGCTCGCCTACAACATCCTGCGAGACATCATCGCGGTGCATTCGATCCACAGCGTTGGCACCAAGGGCGTTGCCGATGTGTTGGTGCGTTACCTGAAGCAGGGTGGCTTCAAGGACGACGAGATCCATGCGCTCGCCGATCCGAAATATCCGCACCAGATGAATGTCGTCGTGCGGATCAAGGGCACAGGCAAAGGCAAGCCCGTCATGTGGATCTGCCACATGGATATCGTGGAGGCGAAAGCGTCCGACTGGTCGAAGCCGCCGTTCAAGCTGACCGAAGAAGGCGGCTACTACTACGGGCGCGGCACCACCGACATGAAGGATTCCGATGCGGCGGTAGCAGCCAGCCTGATCCGGCTGAAGAAGGAAGGTTATGTCCCCGACCGCGACATCATCGTGGCATTCACGGCAGATGAAGAAGTTGGCCTCGAGCAAGACGGGCCAGCGTGGCTGTTGAAGGCGCATCCGGAGCTCGTCAATGCAGGTCTGGTGATCAATCCCGATGGCGACAGCGGCGAGATCGTCAATGGCAAGCGGATGGATTTCGGCATCGAAACCAGCCAGAAAATCTATGTCACCTTCACAATGTCGGTGACAAACAAGGGTGGACACTCGTCACAACCGCGCCCCGACAATGCGATCTATCAGCTGGCCGAAGGGCTGACGAAGCTTTCGCATTATCAATTCCCGTTCTCGCTGAACGATTCGACGAAGCTCTATTTCCGCAAGATGGCGCAGTTCGAAACGGGCGCGCGCAAGGCGGACTTCCTTGCGGTATCGCAGCCCAAGCCCGATCTCGCCGCGGCGGCGCGGCTGGCAAAGGACACGCCGCTGAACGCGATCCTGCATTCGACGTGCGTGGCGACTATGTTGTCGGGCGGGCATCAGGAAAACGCGCTGCCGCAACTCGCGACCGCGACGATCCAGTGCCGCATCATGCCGAACGAAACGCCGGACGGGACGCGAGCTGCGTTGCAGAAGGTCGTAGGACCTAACGTCCAGGTGAAACAGCTGGAGTATGTGGTGCAGGCGAAGGAGTCGGCGCCCGATCCGGTGCTGTTCGCCAAGTTCGAGAAGGTGGTGCACGGCATGTGGGGACCGGTACCGGTGATCCCGGCGATGGCGGCTGGCGCCAGCGATTCCATCTTCACACGCAACGCCGGCATCCCAAGCTATGGCGTGTCAGGCGGTTGGGCCGATTCCTACGATAGCCGCGCCCACGGCCGCGACGAACGGCGTGAAAAGGGCGCGTTCTATCAGTCCGTGGAGTTCACCCACCGCCTTATGAAGGAACTGACCGGCGGCGGGACGTAAGAAAAGGGCTCGTCGGCGTCATTTGATGTTGCCACCGGCACCTTTCATAAAGTCTGGACCACACGGCACGATACTCGCTTAAAGTGCGACAAGCGTTGCCGCGCACCGGTTCACGCGCCCGCGTGGCGCCACAAGCATCCGGATGCCGTGACGGTGGAGAGCTCTATGTCCCAGTACCAAGCCATCCTGAATCTTGCCGATATCAACGGGATAAACGGCTTTCGCATCGACGGCGCGGCGGCTGGAGACAATATGGGCCATTCGGTATCGCCTGCCGGCGATGTCAACGGCGACGGCATCGACGACATCATTATTGGCGCCTATCACGCCGATCCCAACGGACTGCAGTCCGGCGCCGCTTACGTCGTGTTCGGAACCACCGCCGATTTTCCCACAAGTCTCTCTGTCGCCGATCTGAACGGGACGAACGGCTTCAAGATGAGTGGCGAGGCCGCCGGGGATTTTGCCGGACGCCCCGTCTCGGCCGGCGACGTCAATGGCGACGGCTATGACGATCTGATTTTAGGCGCGGATTCGGCAAGTGCGAACGGCGCGCGATCCGGCGCATCGTATGTCGTATTTGGAAAAGCGTCCGGCTTTGCGGCGAACATTGAGCTCTCGACGCTGGACGGTACGAACGGCTTCCAGTTGAGCGGCGCCGCGACAAAGGATCGTGCGGGACTGTCCGTCACATCGGCTGGCGATGTGAACAATGACGGGTTCGATGACATTATCGTTGGCGCCTATGGCGCCGATCCGCACGGCAGCAAATCGGGATCGACCTACATCGTTTTCGGAAAAGTATCGGGGTTCACCGGCGACCTCAATCTTGGAGCGCTGAACGGCACGAACGGATTCCGCGTCGATGGCGCCGCGGCAAACGACTATAGTGGCCGCGACGTCTCGGGCGCGGGCGACATCAACGGCGATGGCTATGACGATGTGATCATCGGCTCGCTCGGCGCCGATCCACACGGCAGTTATTCGGGCGCCGCTTATGTCGTATTCGGAAAGGCAGGCGGTTTCGCGCCAACCCTTGATGCCACGGCGCTCAGCGGCACGAATGGTTTCAAGATCAGTGGTGAAGCCGCTGCCGACGGTGCCGGCCGATCTGTTTCCGGTGCGGGAGATGTGAACGGCGACGGCTACGATGATGTCATTCTCAGCGCGCCGTACTCCACTCCGCATGGCACCGACTCGGGCGCCGCGTATGTGATCTTCGGCAAGGCATCAGGTTTCTCCGCAAACCTCGATCTTTCATCGCTCAATGGTACCAACGGTTTCCAGATCAGCGGCGGCGCTGCCAACTATGAGCTTGGCCGCACCGTGTCCGGTGCCGGCGATGTCAACGGCGACGGTTTCGACGATCTTATCATCGGCGAATGGCGCGCTGGTCCGCACGGCGAAGAGTCGGGCTCGACATATGTCGTTTTCGGCAAAGCCACCGGCTTCGGCGGGAACATTGATATAACCAGCATCGATGGCAACAACGGCTTTAGAATCGATGGTGCCACAGTGGGCGATCGTGCCGGGCGCAGCGTGTCCGGCGCGGGAGACATCAATCACGACGGCTTCGCCGATCTTTTGGTCGGCGCAGACTCCGTCGATACCGGCGGCGTGGACGCCGGCGCGGCCTATGTCATCTATGGAAGCAAGCCCGACGAGGCGGTCACACGCGTCGGCAGCGATATTGCCCAGACGATTCAGGGCAGCGACTTCGGTGACACGCTCTCCGGACTGGGTGGGGCGGACACGCTGATCGGCAACGCAGGAAGCGACGTGCTCGATGGCGGACTCGGCCGCGATACCATGGCCGGCGGGTTGGGTGACGACACCTATATCGTCGACAATATGGGCGACAAGGTCGTCGAGAAAAAGGGCGGCGGCATCGACACGGTGTTCGCCAGCGTGAGCTTTACTCTGTCGAAGAACGTCGAGGCTCTGACCCTGACCGGAACTGATGCCCTGTCCGGCACCGGCAACAAGCAGGCAAACACGCTCACCGGCAACACCGGCGCAAACACCCTCCTCGGGGACGACGGCGACGATCTTATCAAGGGTGAGGATGGCAACGACGTCTTAAAGGGAGGCGCGGGGCTGGATAGCCTTACGGGTGGCACTGGTGCCGACGTCCTGTCCGGCGGAAAGGACGCCGATCGCTTCGTGTTCAACAGCACAGTCGCCTCGCTTCCCGGCCAGGATAACCGGGATGAGATCAAGGACTTTCACCACAACGAACTTGATGTGATCGCACTCGACAAGATTGACGCTAATACGAACGTGGACGGCAATCAGGCGTTTGTGCTGGGCGGTAACGCGTTCACCCACACCGCAGGGGAACTGATCCAGTTCATCTCACACGGCAAAACGATCGTCTCAGGTGACGTCAACGGCGACGGGACGGCGGATTTCCAGATTGAACTGGACGGCGCCCCAGTCCTTGTCGCCGGAGACTTCGTTCTCTGAAAGCGATGGACGCAGGTCCTTTTGTGCTATAGCTGAGCCGCCTGAGAGCACCCGTAGCTCAGCTGGATAGAGTGTCGCCCTCCGAAGGCGAAGGTCACAGGTTCGAATCCTGTCGGGTGCGCCATCCAATCAAATCACATAAGCTGTTTCTGCCCCGATAGGACTGTGACCGGGCCCAGCGCGCGCTTGGTGCTCAGCGGCCACGGGACGCGCATTGTTCTGACGAGCGAGTCCTCGTGGAGGTTTTCGGTGTGGCACAGCAGCGCTGCGAGGTCGGATGGGGCGCCGTAATCTTTTTTGTCGGCGAAGCGGTCGATCAGGACGAAGGTGCCTCCCGGTTTGAGAACGCGGAGGGCTTCGCTGACCGCCAGAAGCGGGCCACGCAGTTTTGCGCCGCGTGGGGCGCGGACTTCGTGGAAACACATCACCGAGACGACGGCGTCGAAGCTGGCATCGGGAAAATCGAGCTTTGCGGCGTCCATGCGACGGAAGGTGGCATTGAGGCCGAGGCGCGTGAGGCGAGTCTCGCAGGCGGCTTGCGCGTAGTCCCAGTTGTCGCCCCAATAGTCGATGCCGGTCGCGCGGATCGCGGGCGCCTGTCTCAGTAGCGTGATGAGGAGGCTGGCGTCGCCGCAACCGATGTCGAGGACAGCGCTGTCGGCGTTCGATGGCAGTGCGAGACGCGTTGCGACCAGTTCGTGGATGCGATGCTCCCAACTGCCGCCGCGTGACGAGAGCTGACGGCGAATCTGGAGCATGATGAAAGCAGCCCATAGCGCACCGAGTGCAGGAAGCAGCAGCAGAAGCGCAAAAGGCGACCATACGCTGGCGGCGATGCCGATAAGCGCGATGAAAAGCGCGAGGCCGATCGTGAAGCGAATACGGCGGCTGGGAACCCAGTTTGAGGTCTCGCCGCTCATTTCTCCTCCGACTGCCAGAGTTCGATTAGCGCATCCGTCATCGCTTCGAGATGCGCACGCCAGACTGCGTTGAGGGCGTCGAGCGGATAATCAGGGCCGCAGAGATCGAGGGGGAATGGCGGTTCTTCCTGCAGTGCCACGCGGTACCAGATCGGCGCCGCTTCGACGCAGCGCCATGCGGCCTCGCGCGCAGCGATGTTGGGCTCGGTGAGATGCGCGATGAGATCGCGGTGGAAGTTGCGCAGCACAGCGGCGCGCTCATCGAGGCCCCACAGGTTCGACAGGCGCGCGCGGGCGTCGTGATCGATTTCGTCGGTGTGAAAGACGATGGCAGCGTTGTGCAGACCGGCGCTTTGCAACACGGGGCCGAGGCGATCGTCTTTGGTTCGCGCCCCGATCCACATGGAGCGTTGCAGCGGACGAAAGCCATAGCGGGTCAAGAGATCGCGCAGACGCGCGAGATCGTTGCCTTCGCCTTCGAGGATCACGGCGAGGGTGTAGCCGGGTTTGCGGTTTTGCAGCGCGCGGGCGGCCGCGGCTTCTTCCTTGCTGGCAGGACCCAGCCGGTAGTGGCCGTCGGCGAGCTCGAGTGAACCGGACGAACACGCGCGGCTTAGCGCGGTGCGCAGGGTGCCTTCATGGATGGCGGAGCGGTCTGCCAGGTGGCGGATCAGGGCGAGCTTTGGTGCAGGTGCTGCCTGCAGACCGGGATGCGCCGCCTGAAGCACGGGCATGGCGTGCGCGGCTTCCTGTGCCGTCAGGCGCCAACGGATTGTTACCGAAATCGAGTCCATAAGTACAAATCTGGTAACAAGCGATCGAATGTCAAGCTACGAACCGGGTTGGGTGGCGACCTGGATAAACTTTCTTTCATTTTCGGCTGAGATGAATGAATGTCAGGTTCAGGCATTCCCGCTCAATGGCGCGGAATTGGCCGATATTTGGATGTGTTGGCGGGTGTCTAAGCAGCAAGAATCGCAGGCGTTGACCTTCCGGTGTCCGAAAGAGCTGGATGGTTTGCTGCCGCCACCGATCCCGGCGGCGCTGGGGCTGCCAGACTGGTTCAAGGCGATGCCGGCGCGGGCGTTCAACGCGACGGTCATGGGCGAAGACGACACCGTGAAACGCTGTCCGCCGTTCATCGACGCGATGACCGGCGGCTTTCTGATCCCGCTGATCTGCGATCTGCGCTTCGAGAACGGCGAATTCAGCTGGGATAACGAACTGCCGGCCGGCACGTCGGTGAACTATGCGCGTTCGCCGATTGCGATCCACGATCCCGGACAGGTGACGGCTACGCCGTTGTTCGACGCGGATCGCTTCCTGATCAAATTTCACAACCTTTGGACCATCCAAGCGCCGGAAGGTTATTCGCTGTTCTTCACCCATCCGGTGAACCGGGTCGATCTGCCGTTCACGACGTTGAGCGGCACGGTGGATTGCGACCGCTACAAAAACGGCTGGGTGCATTTCCCGGCCCGCTGGAACGACACGAACTTCAGTGGCGTGCTGCCAAAGGGCACGCCGATTGCGCAGTGCTTTCCGATCAAGCGCGAGAACTGGGCGGTGCGCACGGCGACGTTCAGCGATGACGATGCGGCACGGACGAATGAACTCGTCGGCGCCATCGGGCGTGATACCGGCATCTATCGCAAGCAGTTTCGCGCCTGACTTCTGTTGGTCGCTCGATTGCCCGAAAACCGCTCCACACGTTTCGGATTGCGCTACTCACCATCGCGAACGAATTTCGCGGCGCGGCTGGGCTTCAGAAACACACGCCCCTTGGGTGCGTTGGCGAGCGCCGCGACGGCGAGGCCGGTGTAGTGCGGGGCTACTCTTGTGGCAGCACGTAAAGCAGTTTCACCCGCGTCGCGGTCACCGAGTTCGAACAGACATTTGGCGAGATTGATGCGGGCGAGCGCGTCGTCGGGTTTGAGGCCGAGCGCGCGGCGGTAGAGATCGGCCGCGGCGGCGTGATCGCCATCGCCTGTCGCCACACGGGCCAGCGCGACGATGGCATCGTGCCGTTCGGGCGCGGCAGTGCGCACGTTTTCGAACAACACGCGGGCACGAACACGGTCGTTGCGGTCGAGCAGGATCGTGCCGAGGCGCATCTGCAGGTCGATGGCATTTGGCGCGTGCGCGAGGCCGCGTTCGAGAACGGCGATGGCGTTGTCGCTGCAATTGGCTTTGTCGAGCAGTGCGGCGAGATCGAGGAAAGCAGGAAGGAATGGCGGCGTGCGTTCGGTGATGGCCGTGAGTACAGCGCATGCTTCATCCCTTTCGCCGGATGCGCTGAGCGCGGCAGCGAACAGAGTTGCGATGGCAGGATTATCGCTGCGTTTGGCGGCGCGGCGGAGCGGATCGACGGCTTCGGCGGCGCGATCCTGCAACAGCAACGCGCGCGCGAGGATCTCGGCGGCGGCGATGTTGGCGCGATCGGACTTCAGCACCTGCACCGCGAGGCGTTCCGCTTCGTCGGGGCGGCGCTCGCGCAAGGCACGCAAGGCCGTCTCCAGCGCCGGTGACAACACCGGGTTTCGTGCAGACGGAGGCGTGGAACGCTGGGGCATCGGACTCACACACGCACGGCAGGAGTGCCGTCGCGATGCCGGTACCTAGCGCCCCAGCTTCGTCACTGGCAACCGGCGGCCCGCCAGGCGGCGAGCAGGCTTGTGGGTTCGCCGGTTCCGAACACGTAGCGGTCAGGGCGGATCAGGACCGCATCGGCATCACCGAGCCAGTCTTTGAGCACCGGTCCGAAGGGGCGAAGCCTCTCATCCGTGAGCGAGAAGGCCGGGATCGTTGCATCAGTGGGTGTGCGGGCGATCAGCCACGGACCGACGCCAAGAACATCATCGAGACGAGCGCCGGTTTCGCTGCGCGGTTGCGGGAAGATGGCACCGGCGCGCGGGCTTTTGTGCAGGCATCCGTCGCTGAGCGCCGCGTCGGGCGGCGGCGGGAGTGAGGACGCCCCATTGCGGCGCTGCTCCAGCATCTGCGCATCGCGGGCGGCGGCGATGGCGGGATCGGTGGTGCAGACGGCGCGGCCCATGCCGATGGCGAGCATGATCGTCTGACGCACATGCGGCTCGCGTTCGAGCTGGTAGGTGTCCAGCAACGCCTCCGGACCGCCGCGCAAAACGGCAGCGAGCTTCCACGACAGATTGGCAGCATCGCGCAAGCCGGAGCACATGCCCTGCCCTGCGAACGGCGGCATCTGATGCGCGGCATCGCCGGCCAGCAGCACGCGGCCCTTGCGCCACTGTTCGGCGACAAGTCCGTGGAAGCGATAAACAGCCTTGCGGTCGATCGCGATGTCGGCGGCGACGTTCCACGGCACGAGAAGCGACTGGATGAAGTCGTCGTCCAGCACCTGCTCCGCCGTTTCGCCGGGCTTCAGCATGAACTCCCAACGATGGCGGCCCGGGCCCATCAGGACGCAGGTCGTCGGGCGGGCGGGATCGCACAGCTGCAGGTTCACATCCGGCAAACGTGCGTTCGGGCCTGGTATGGCGTCGATCACAAGCCACGGTTCGTCGAAATCGAGACTGGCGAGCGCGATGCCGCTGGCCTCACGCACCGCACTGCGCGCGCCGTCGCAACCGACGAGATAACGCGCGGTGACAATCTCCTCGCTATCCGGCGTGTCGAGGATGGCAGTGACGTTGCCCTCCGCCTGTTCGAAGCTGCGCAGGCGACGATTGAGGCGGACATCGACCTTGTCCGATTTCGCGAGACGAGCACGCACCGCGCGCTCCATGCCCGGCTGATTGAACATGAAGCTCTGCGGCCAGCCGCCCGCACCTTCACGGCCGAGATCGAAGCGCATCAGGATTTCGCCGGTCGCGTTGCGGAACTCATAGGCGGGCGCGGGGCGCGAATGGGTCAGCACTTCTTCGGCGACGCCGATCTGCTGAAAGATACGCATGATCTCATGATCGAAATGCGCGGCACGCGGCAGCGGATAGACCTCGGCATCGCGGTCGATGGCGACGACAGTCAGCCCTTCCTGTGCCAGGAGCGCACTCAGCACCGCGCCGACCGGCCCGAGGCCGACGACGAGAACATCGCAGGTCGATGACGCGGCCATGTTTTAGCCCTCCGCGACGCAGGTCGCTTCGATAGCGCCGAGACTGTCGATCTCGACACGCACGACATCGCCCGGCTTGAGGAAGCGGCGCGGCTCCATCGCGGCACCGACGCCGCCGGGCGTGCCGGTGAAAAGGAGATCGCCGGGCTCCAGCGTCATCGCGTCGGAGAGATGCGCGATCTGATCCCAGAGATTGAACACCAGATGTCTGGTGTTGGAGTTCTGCCGCGTTTCGCCGTTGACGATACAGCGGATGCCGAGCGCGTGCGGGTCCGGCACTTCATCGGCGGTGACGATCCACGGGCCGATGGGGGCATGGGTGTCGAACGATTTGCCGACCGTCCATTGCGGCGTGCGGTGCTGCCACATGCGTTCGGTCACGTCGTTGCCGCAGCAGTAGCCGAACACGGCGGCGGGCGCGTCATCTTTGGAGACATGGCGGCCGCCCTTGCCGATGACGGCGACGAGTTCGGCTTCGTAATCGACGAAAGGACCAATCTTCGGGATCTGGATGCCGCGGAATGGCGCGTTGACCGACGTTGGCATCTTGGCGAACCACACCTGGTTCTCCGGCGTCGCGACTTTGCTCTCCGCGATGTGGTCGGCGTAGTTGAGGCCGATCGCGAGGATCTTGCCGGGACGCGCGATGGGGGCTTTCAGCTCGACAGAAGAAAGCGCGAGAGCATTGTCACGGTCGCGCGCGATGGCACGGACATCGTGCTGCACATCGGACCAGCGCGCGATCAGGTCGATCATGCTGGACGCGATCTGCGGTGCGGCGCGGCTGATCGAGACAATCGTGTCGCCGTCGACAATGCCGAGCTCGTCTGCGCCGCTGCCGGCGTTGAAGGTTGCGAGTTTCATGGGAGCCTCACGCCATCGTCGGCGGGGCGTTCGGGCCCCATTGCACGCCGAGAAGTTCGGGGAGGCCGACCTTTCCCGGCGGATCGTCGGCGGTGAACAGGTCGCCATCGGTCCAGTGTTCGAGGGTGTGGCCCCACGGATCGCGCCAATAGTCGAACACCTGACTGCCGAGGATGTGGCGGCCGATGCCCCATTCGGCATGGCGTGACTTCGACTTCAGATGATCGTGGCCGGTCATCAGGTCGTCGAGATCACGCACTTCGAACGCGGCGTGGTTGAAGCCTTTGCCGCGCGGCCCCTGAATGATGAAGAGCGTGTGGTGATCGGCAGGCTGGTCGCCGCGGTCGCAGCGCATGAAGGCGCCGATGGAGAATTCCGGCGAGACCGCGATCTCATCCGATGTGAGAAAGCCGAGATGATCTTTGTACCAGGCCTCCGACGCGCGGAAGTTGCTGACGTTGAGCACGCAGTGGCCGAGGCGCAGGACATGCGCGGGACCGCCGCTGACGCGTTTGACGGCGCGAAAGCGGGCACGGTCTTCGGCGTGATTCCACGGCGCGCGCGCGTCGAACGTCGCGGCATTGGACATGGCTTGCCCTGCAACGACTTCCACCGTGAAACCGTCGGGATCGGTGAGGCGCACGACGGAGCCGCCGCCGGGGGCATCGAGCGGTTCGACTTTCGTGTCCGTCGCCTTCGCGAGCGTGTGCAGATCGCCCAGCGATTTGGCACGAAAGCCAACGGCGGCGAAGCCGGGCTCGCCTTTCTCGGTCGCGTGCAGGAACGGCGCGGTGCCGGTGCCGCGCATGAAGAGGCGGTTGTCGTCGGACGCCGCGACGGCGAGGCCGAATTCTTCCAGATAGGTTCGCATCTCGCCGAGGTCGGGCGCGCGGAAGCGGACATAGGCGACGTCGTCGATCTTGATGATGCTCACGTTCCAGTCTCCGTGATGACGGCGGCGACAGCTGCCTGTGCAACCGCCGATGCCTTGGGGGTGGGTACGCCGAGGCCGCGCAGCAGCGCCCGGATGACCATTTCGACTTCGCCGGCGAAACGTTTCGGCCGCGTGCCTTCGAGTGCGAGACTCATGGTGGAGAGACAGATGCCCATGACATAGGGCACGGCCGCTTCGACGGTGATGTCGGTATAGAGTCCGGCGGCGAGACCGCGCTTG
>DATAHD010000086.1:0-2986 GCA_036263395.1 Rhizomicrobium sp.
GCGCTGGTACCTGCTCTCGACCGTTGGCATCGCAGCCCTCGCGCTGGCAGCACGCTTTGTTCAGGCCGAGATAAACCACACCGCTGCGCCGCCCGTGCTGGACTTCGCCAGCTGGCCGCATCTCATCTGGTACGGCGTGTCGATGCTCGTGGTCGATCCGGGACCGATCGGCGAAGACCCCGGCTGGCGCGGCTTCGCACTGCCACGCATGCTCAACGAGTTCTCACCGTGGCTCGCCGCGCACCTGCTCGGCGTCGTCTGGGGCATCTGGCATCTGCCGGCGTTCTACTTCTCGGGCATGCCGCAAGCAGAGCTGCCGGTGGTGCAGTTCATGATCGTCTGCATCGCACAGACCGTCGTGATGAGCTGGATCAGCATCCGCGCCGGCGGCGCCGTGATCCCCGCCATCCTCGTCCACTGGGCCGCCAACCGCTTCAACGACCTCAGCATCGAAGGCGCCACCTACTGCGCCATCGCCTGGACGCTCGCAGCCATCATCGTCGTCCTTTCGACGCGTGGCCGCATCGGCGTCCCAGACGCAACTCAACCAGAGAACCACTTGGCCATCGCCGCATAACGCTGCGACGGGAACGGTGGCTAGGCCGAAAGCCGCGCCACCGCTTCCGTCAATCGCGCTGCCGTCGCTGCCGCATCGGCGCGCTTCTCACGCTGCTCGGTCAGAACCTCTTCCGGCGCCTTGGACACGAACTGCTCGTTCGACAGCTTGGCGTCGAACCGTGCGATCTCGTCGTTCGCCTTCTTGAGCTCTTTCTCGAGCCGCGCCCGTTCCTTCGCGAAGTCGATCACGTCGCCAAGCGGCAATCCGACCGTCGCCTCTCCGAGCACAAACTGCGCCGATCCTTTCGGCAGCGTGTCCGCCGACGTCGCCCGCGCCAGCCGCGCCAGCTGCAGGATCACGTCCTTGCCGCGCGCCAGCAGCTCTTTCGACTGCTCGCTCGCATTGGTCAGCACCAGGTCGATCTTCGCCGACGGCGGCACGTTCATCTCTGCCCGGATGGAGCGGACGTTCGACACCAGGTCGATCACCCACTGCACGTCGCGCGACGCATCTTCGAACTTCGGCAACGCGTCCAGCTTCGGCCACGCCGCTTCGATCAGCAGCGACGTGCGCGGATGCGCATGCTCCGCGGTGCGCGCCCACAGTTCTTCCGTGATGAACGGCATGAACGGATGCAGCAGCGCCAGGATGTTGTCTCGCGCCCATGCCGCCGTCGCGCGCGTTTCGACCTTCGCGGCCTCGTCGTTGCCGTTGAAGATCGGCTTCGCAATCTCGAGGTACCAGTCGCAGAACACGTCGTAGACGAAGTGATAAGCCGCGCCCGCGGCTTCGTTGAAGCGCATCGTCTCGATGTTTGCCGTCACATCGGCGGCGGCCAGCGCGGTTTCCGCGACGATCCATTTGTTCGCCGTGATCTGCACCTTTGCTGGGTCGAAACCCGGCTGGGTCACGCACTCGTTCATCTCGCAGAAGCGCGTCGCGTTCCACAGCTTGGTCGCGAAGTTGCGGTTCGGCTCGACACGGCTTGGCCCGATGCGCATGTCGCGGCTCTGGCCGGCCGCCAGCGCGAGCGTGAAGCGCAGCGCATCCGTGCCGAACTCGTCGATCAATTCGATCGGGTCGACGACGTTGCCCTTCGTCTTCGACATCTTCGCGCCCTTCTCGTCGAGGACGCGGTTGTGGATGAACACCGTCTTGAACGGCACCTCGTCCATGAACCACAGGCCCATCATCATCATGCGGGCGACCCAGAAGAAGATGATGTCGAACCCGGTAACGAGAACCGACGTCGGATAGTAGCGCGCGATCTCCGGAGTCTCATCCGGCCAGCCCAAAGTTGAGAACGGCCACAGCGCCGACGAGAACCACGTGTCGAGCACATCGGTATCGCGCGTCAGCGGCTTACCGCTCGCCTGCAATTTCGCTTCCGCTTCGGTCTCGGCGCAGTAAGTGTTGCCCTCCGCGTCGTACCACACCGGAATCTGGTGCCCCCACCACAGCTGGCGCGAGATGCACCACGGGTGAATGTTGCGCATCCAGTTGTAATAGACGCCGGTCCAATTCTCCGGCACGAACTTCGTGCGCCCCGTCTCGACCGCCGCAATCGCCTTGTCGGCCAGCGGCTGCACGTTCAGGTACCACTGCTCCGTCATGTACGGCTCGAGCACGACGGTCTTCGTTTTCTCATCGTGCGGCACGGCATGGGTAATCGGTTCGACCTTGTCGATCAGCTCGACCGCTTCGAGATCGGCAACCACCTGTTTGCGCGCATCTTCGCGGTCCATACCGCGGTACGCCGCCGGCACATTGTCATTCAGGGTGCCGTCCTTGTTGAGGATGTTAATGAGCGGCAGGTTGTGGCGCTTGCCGACTTCAAAGTCGTTGAAGTCATGCCCCGGCGTGATCTTCACCGCACCGGTGCCCTTCTCCGGATCGGAGTGCTCGTCGGCAACGATCGGGATCGCCCGATTACTGAGCGGCAGGATGACGTTCTTGCCGATCAGGTCCTTATAGCGCTCGTCGCTCGGATGCACCGCAACCGCGGTATCGCCGAACATCGTCTCCGGCCGCGTCGTCGCGACCATGATGAACTGCCCGGCCTGCCCTTCGATCGGATATTTCAGATACCAGAGGTGCCCCTTCACCTCGATGCTCTCGACCTCGAGATCGGACACCGCCGTCTGCAGACGCGGGTCCCAGTTCACCAGGCGCTTGTCCTTGTAGATCAGCCCCTGCTTGTAGAGCTCGACGAACACCTTCAGCACCGCACGGCTGAGCCCTTCATCCATCGTGAAGCGGTCGCGCGACCAGTCGGCCGACGCACCAAGACGGCGCTGCTGCTGCCCGATGGCGCCGCCGCTCTCGTCCTTCCACTTCCACACCGCTTCGAGGAATTTTTCGCGCCCCATTGCGACGCGGCTCTGCTGCTTCTCCGCCAGCTGGCGTTCGACGATCAGCTGCGTCGCG
>DATAHD010000087.1:0-2634 GCA_036263395.1 Rhizomicrobium sp.
CAATGCCAAGGTCAACGGCGCGTTCGGCAGCGGTTCGCAGAGCTACGACGGAACGCTCGGTGTGAGCTTCAAATGGTAAGCGCAATCCGAAAAGTGTGAAGCGGTTTTCGGATAAATTGCGCGACCAAGATAAGGGCGTCAGCGGGCGAGCAGTTCGTCGCGCTCGCGGCGCCACCGTTTGCGACTGCCTTTGATTCCGCCGAAATGGATTTCGAGCAGCGCGTTCAAACCGTCCGCATCGACCGCCAGTCTGCCGATCTTCGAGGCCTGACCGTCATCACCCGGCTTCGTCGTCTCGCCGGATGAACTTTCGATGACACCGTGGGCAAAATTGCGCGCCCACCAACGCCGAAAGCGATTCATCGCTACAGAGATACCAGCTCAACCCAGCTGCTATCCGAACGCGATTGTGGGCGCAGCGCCAGTGATCGGAGTCACTCCGGTCACCGGCCCCGCTGCGGCGCCTTACGCGCCCATGACGAAGTTGTCGGTCGTGATCGCCGTGCTGTCCGAATGGCTGAGCAGCACGACGATATCGCCATGCTGATAGCCCGCCGTGCCGTTGGTATCGATCACGAGAAACGTCTTGCCGGCGAGGTTGCCGGAGTCGGCGGTGAACAGCACGGCATGATGCGCGCCGAGCTTCGACGCGCCGACCGCCGCCGTCAGGTTGTTGTCGAAGTGCTTGTCGCCCAGAAGGCCAGTCGTGATCGCGGTATCGACGCCGGTGACGGCCGCGTTCGGCGAGATCGTGTCCTGCGCCGCGTTGAACCCGATGATCGTGTCGTAGGTCGCGCCGGTGGAATCGGCGAGGCCGCTGAACATGAACATGTCGTGTCCGCCGCCGCCGTCCATCTTGTCCGCGCCGGCACCGCCGACCATCGTGTCGTCGCCGCGCCCGCCGGTCAGCTGATCATTCCCATCGCCGCCCGACAAGGTGTTGTCGCCATCGCTACCGGTGATGACATTGTTCAGGCTGTTGCCGGTGACATCGGCATTGGTTTTGCCTTCCAGCGTCAAACTCGTAACACCGGCATCGAACAGCAGCGTCCCGTTGGCCGGCCCGGCATGGATCGTCAGCGCATTGTCGTGCACGCTCAGCGTTCCGAACTTCACCTTGATGTTTCCGATATCGTCCAGCACCAGCACATTGCCGTCCGCCGATGCGGCGAGTGCATCGCCCAGATTGCCGAACACCGACGGCGTCACGTCGCTCGCATTGTCGAACACGTTCCAGCACAGCGCTTTGCCGCCCGGCGCCACCATCGCGACATTGTCCAGGCTACCGTTCTCGGCGCCGTTCTCATACTCCGCCCGGATCGTCACCGCCGTCAGGTTGGTGAGAATCGCCTGGATCTGTGCCGCCGTCGCCAGTGCGCCGGTCGGGCTGCCGAAATGCCACGCCGTCGTGTCGTCGAGGTTGACCGAGAAATGCGTCCAGTCCGTCCCCGGCTGTCCGGACGACGCGTAGATCACGCCCGCCGATGTGCTGGTCAGATAGACGTCATAGCCCGCATTGTAACCGGCGCTGCTGCTCTTCATGTCGTATGAGAACGTGCCGCCGTAGAACGACGACCGGTTGCCGGCATACTGCGCCGGTGCGATCCACAGCGCGTCGGATCCCGACGCCGCATCGACCCAATGCATCGAGCCGCCGGGATTGCCGTCGCTCACCCATCCCTGGCTCGCAGCGTCGCCGCTGATGGCCCAGCCTTCACTGTTGGTTTCGAAGCTTGAGACGATGGCCTTGATGGCCATGGCGAGTTCCCCCGTGTGTTTCGTTCATCTTAGCGATGGCGATAACACCGGCAACGCCAGCGGGCATGTTGCTGTGATCGCTCGATGAACAAGCAGTAATGCCATGTGCTTTGGCGAAAATCGGCACGATCGCGGTTAATCGCGACGCTCGACTCAATCGGGTTTCGTTCATCGCAATCGTTCCATGGTTCCGTCGTCTACTTTTTGTGTACCTGTATGAACCAATCCTTGCTTGATCCGCGTTCACTCCACGGCTCGAGAAACGAGCGGAAAGGAATGCGACGAGGTCTTCGCGGGATGGTCCGGCGATGTCGCCGCAAGAGGTGGAACAGTGTTTTCTTCTATCAAACCATTCGCAGCGATTGCTGCTGTGTCAGCGTGTGTGATGGCCGCCGGTTGTTCGACCGGTGCGCAGGGTGTCGCTCAGGTCGAGAAGGGCAATTACACCGCCGCCGACGCGAGCTTCACGAAGGAATATGCGGAGAAGCCGAACAACCCGATCGCCCAGTTCAACATGGCCGACACGCATCAGCGCCATGGCAACACCGCGGCGGCGAACAGCCTCTATCACGAGGTCGCCGAAACCGGTCAGAACGTGCGTCCGGGCAAATTGCTCGAACCGCATGCGCCGGGCGCCACGATGGCCGACGCCGCCTGTCAGCATCTGCGTGAGAACGGTCAGTCCGATCCGAACTGCCCGATCTAAGCATTCGATTGACGTGATTGCCGGGACCGAGCTGGCCACTCGGTCCGGTATCACACGCTGGCGGCGATAGCTCGAAGCTGCCCGCGCTGCTAACGTCGCCGCATGAACGGCAGACGCGACGAATTCGACAGCACATCATCCCCTGAGCAGACGGCATTGTCCGACGCGGC
>DATAHD010000088.1:0-4313 GCA_036263395.1 Rhizomicrobium sp.
GAGGGATCGCGCGCGGGCAGGGCCGCATGCGCCGGGCCGGAGATAAGCGGCTGTTCGGACTGGACGATTCCAGAAATGTGCATTCGAACCCGGTTTTGCGGCGAAATCGCATTTTGGTGGCGGGCCGCGGGGGCTCGTGGGTCAGGGAGCGTGCGCGCGAGGCAGCCGCTGTCCTGCGGTTTCGCGGCGGCAGGCTGCTCCCTTCGCTCCAAGATTTGCGCACACACTGCCAACACTCATGAAACTCCAAGTTGACCGGGGAGTATGGCACGGGTCGTCGTATAATAGAACAAGAAAATATGCTTATTTGGTCGATATAGGATTTATTGCATTCGTATACTATGCGTCCGAGGTTCGTTCAACGCGCATATAAATATGCGTGAGGCCGCGGGAGGCTGAGGTTGGCGGACGCCAGGCGGGGTCGTTGTCGGCGAGCGCGGCGGTGGGGAAGCGGGTGAGGAAGGCGGCGATGGCGATTTGCGCTTCGAGGCGGGCGAGTGGGGCGCCGATGCAGATGTGGGGGCCTCCGCCGAAGGAGACGTGGGCCGCACGGTCGCGCGTGATGTCGAAGCGATTGGGATCGGGGAAGGCTTCGGGATCGCGGTTGGCGGCGCGCAGCGATGCGACGACGACCTGCGAATGCTTGATCGGACAGCCGCGGATTTCGATGTCGCGTGAGGCGATGCGCGACGTGCCCTCGGCGGGCGGTTCATAGCGCAGGACTTCTTCGATTGCGTTTGTGAGGAGGTTCGGGGCTTCGCGCAGCTTTTGCAGTTCGGACGGATGCGTATGCAGAAGCCAGAGAGCGTTGCCGATCAGGTCGGTCGTCGCGAGATTGCCGGCAGCGAGGAAGCCGGCACAATTCTCGCGGATTTCGTCATCGGTCAACGACGCGCCGTTCGCCTGCGCGCGCATGAGATCGCTGATGAGATCGTCTTGCGGCGCGTTCTTCCTGCGCTGCATCAGTGTGTCGATGACATCGCAGAGATTGTCGGAGGCGGCGATCAGGCGCGTGGTCTGCTCCGGTGTGCGCGCCGGATTAAAGGCTTCGAAGACGTCGATTGACCAGGTGCGAAAGGCATCGCGCATGGAGGGATCGGCGCCGAGGATGCGTGCGATCACGTCGATCGGAACGGGGATGCAGAACTCCGCCATGGCATCGAACTGTGTGCGGCCGTCGAGATCGTGGAGGATGCGCGCGACAACGTCTTCGATCAGGTTGCGCGAAGCGGCGACACGCTTGTAGAGCGCTTTGGCGAGTGGGGTTCTCACCTGGCTGTGGCGCGGATCGTCCATCTTGAGGATGGAGTCTGCGGCGGTCTGGTATTTGAGACTCTCCGGCTGGTTCAGCATCGCCTGCATGACGGGGCTTTCGGGCGCCGCCTTTGCGGGATCTTTCAGATGCGACCGGTCGGCGAGCAGCGCGCGAACGTCGTCGTGCCGTGTCAGGACGAAGTGGCCGAGCGTCTCGTCATGCCACACAGGTGCCTTGCGGCGCAGGATGGCGCAGATGCGGTCGAGGTCGGAGGTGGTGTGGTTGGCCGCCTGCGGAGGTTCAGGCGCCGATCCCATGTTGGTATCCCATACGCCGATGGAACGCTTGGATGCGGGGGGGAGTCAAGCTACCAGTGCATCGTCGACACCGTATTCGCTGCTTGATATCACGCCGTGTCGCGAAAACTCTGGTGTGCCGATGATGGGTCGAGTGGCGGTGGCGTTGGTCAGCGCATGCCTTTTCGTATCGTCGGCGCAGGCGGCTGATCTCAGTGCGATCCTGGCGAAGGCGGCGGACGGGACGAAGGTGCCCGGAGCGGGGCTTTTGACCATTCAGCATTATGCTGTCGCCGACGAGGCGGTTTATGGCGTGCGCCGGCTTGGCGACCCGGCGGCGGTCACAGCAAGCGATGTCTGGAACATCGGCTCCGACAGCAAGGCCATGACAGCGGTGATGATCGCGCGGTTGGTGGAGCGCGGCTTGCTCTCGTGGGATGCGCCACTGGCGACGTTGTTGCCCGACATGGCCGACGGCATGCGGCCGGAATATCGGACGGTGACGTTGCTGCAACTGGTGACGCACACATCCGGCTTGCCGGAAAACGTCAGCGACGAAGATGCGCTCAATGCGCTGTTCTACAACGAGAGCAGCGCCAGCCCTTCTGAGCGGCGCAAGGCGTATGTCGTGCGCGCGTTGCAGGACAAGCCGGAGGGACGCGTGGGGCGCTTCAGCTATTCGAACACCGGATTCCTTGTCGCCGCGATGGCGGCGGAGAAGGCGGCGGGCGCGACGTATGAGACGCTGATGCAAGACGAGGTGTTCAAGCCATTGGGGATGACGTCAGCCGGGTTTGGACTTGCGCCAGCCGGCGGCACGATCGGTCATATGCGCGGACGCGTTGCGGTGCTGCGCGATGTGAATCCGGAGTTCTTCGCGCCGGCCGGCAACATTTACATGACGCTCGATGATTGGGCGCGCTTTTGCATCGATCAGTTGAAGGGCGCGGCGGGTGAGGGCGCTCTGCTGAAGCCCGGGACCTATACGTTGATGCAGAGCGCGCAGTCCGGTGCGCCGGTTGGCATGGGCTGGTTTACGCGCGACAACATCGCCGGGCTCGATGGGCCGGTACTCTATCACGAAGGATCGGACGGCGCGTGGTTTGCGATCGTTGCGCTGTTTCCGAAGACCGGCTCGGGTGTGCTGGCCGTCGCCAATGCGGGCAAGACGATGGATGGCGAGGAGCTTGATATGACTGCCGCGGTGAATGCGGCGAAGGCGATGGCAGGCGAGAAGTAAGCCGATCATCGGTCATGTATGCGGGCCGGCGCGGGAAAACCGGGGTTTCGTATGTGCAATTGTAATATGGGAGCAGAGCGCCTATATAGGTCACGTGGTTCTTACGTCCCGTCAGGCGAAAGCGCTCGTTTGCTGCTGACCCGCCCGCTTCGCGGACGCTTCGGACTTAACGGACACTTCCGACAATTGATGCCTTCGTTTTTTCCCACGCCGCTCGCGCATGTCGCGCGCGCGGAACCTCCGATTGTTCAAAGGAAAAACACATGGCTATCGGTACCGTAAAGTTCTTCAACAGCACCAAAGGCTTTGGCTTTATTGCGCCGGAAGGCGGCGGCAAAGACGTGTTCGTGCACGTTTCCGCCGTTGAAGCGGCCGGCATGCGCTCGCTCAACGAAGGCCAGAAGGTCTCGTTCGACATCCAGCCGGATGCGCGCGGTGCGAAGGCTGCCAATCTCAAGGCGGTCTGAAGACTGATTGTGCCGGCGGCGTTCGCGCCGCCGGTTTTTCTCCCTCCAACACAGAAAGGTCCAGCATGAGCGATCCGTTGAATCCGCCTGCGCGCGACCGTGCCAAGCGTAAGGCACAGAACCATTTCCAGACGTATGAAGACCGCACAACGCTGGTGAAGCAGATCGTTGCGGATGAAGCTGCGGCATCTGCCGCGAAGACGGCGAAGCTGCGCGCGCTGCGCCTCGCCAAGGAAGAGGCCGACCGCCTCGAAGCCGCCGCCAATCCGCCGGCGCCTGCCAAGAAGAAAAAGAAGGTGGCCGCGAAGTAGTTTTGGCGGCCCCCGTCCTGCTTCGCAGAGCGACCTCCCCACAAGGGGAGGTGAACGCGAATTTTGCGCCTGCTTAGACGATCCCTAGTATTGGATCAGCCCTGCCTTCTCTCTCGGCAATCTCTGCAGTTGCAAAATATCCGCGTGGGCTTGGATACGGGCCCCAATTTTCAGCGAACAGCGTCCCGTCGTCATTAAGGCTGCGATAGTGCCACTGAACGATGAGTTCGTAGTGCCCATCGTCCCGTTCAACAACCAGAACGCGTCTGCGCGGGTCGCGCGTGCTGAGTACTTTCTCAATTCGGCCCAAGCGTCAGACTCTTAATTTACTCCGCCGCCTGGGCTCTTGCGATGACGCGGTCGATGTCGCGTTTGCGGGCGTCGTATTGGCGGGCGATGAAGTCGTCGTCTTCCTGCAGTTTGTCGACGTTGACGTTTGCGTAGTCGATGACGCCCATGTCGGTGTAGCCGTTGCGGACCTTGTCGCCCCACAGGCCGATGTCTTTCACGATCGGCACGATGCGGCTGAAGAGGGAGTTGCGGAAGCGCTCCATGAAGCCCGAGTTGTACATCGCGTCGGCGCATTCCTGGATCGGCAGGCCGAGGTTGGTCCACAGCTCGATGGCGTCGAAACGCTCGCGCATCAGGTGCGAGGCTTCGATGAGGAATTCTTCGCGCTCGTCACGCTCCTTCTGCGTCAGCTGCGGATAGTAGTCGCGCAGGGCGAGGCGGCCGAAGGCGACG
>DATAHD010000089.1:0-2434 GCA_036263395.1 Rhizomicrobium sp.
GACAAAGGGAACGCCGGAGCGTCCGCCGGAAACCCTGGCCATCCAGAAGCGCATCCTTGTCTCCGGTGATCGCCTGACGGACGCAGCACAGTCCTTCAACTCGCAGAACGGTGGCGTCGTCGTCACGTTCAAGTTCGACACGATCGGCGCGCGGCAGTTCGGTGACGTGACCAAGAACAATGTCGGTCATCGCTTCGCGATCATCCTCGACAAGGAAATCCTGACCGCGCCCAATATTCAGGAACCGATCCTGACCGGTAGTGGCCAGATCTCCGGCAGCTTCACCGTCAAAGAGGCAACGGACCTTGCCGTGCTCCTCCGCGCCGGTGCGCTCCCGGCGCCGCTGAAGCCGATCGAAGAGCGCACCGTGGGTGCCGAGCTTGGTGCCGACTCCGTCAAGGCGGGCAGCTACTCGGCCTTGGGTGGTCTCGTCCTCGTCGCACTCTTTATGATTGCACGCTACGGCCTGTTCGGCCTCTTCGCCGACATCGCGCTGACCTTGAACATCATGCTGCTGCTGGCAGTGCTTACACTGTTTGGCGCCACGCTGACCCTGCCGGGTATCGCGGGTATCGTGCTGACGATGGGTATGGCGGTCGACGCCAACGTGCTGATCTACGAGCGCATGCGCGAAGAACAGCGCAACGGGCGAACGATGCTGGCCTCGATCGATCAAGGCTTCCGCCGCGCCATGGCGACCATCATCGACGCCAACTCCACCCACTTGATCGCCGCGCTCATCCTGTTCGAGCTTGGCTCCGGCCCGGTGCGCGGCTTTGCCGTTACGCTGGGTGTGGGTATCCTGACGTCGTTCTTCACCGCCGTGATGGTGACCCGTCTGATCGTGGTGGCGTGGCTCAACATCCGCCGCCCG
This sequence comes from Rhizomicrobium sp., assembly GCA_036263395.1. Classification (GTDB taxonomy): domain Bacteria; phylum Pseudomonadota; class Alphaproteobacteria; order Micropepsales; family Micropepsaceae; genus Rhizomicrobium. Next base: position 875 of record DATAHD010000089.1, read on the forward strand.
AAACGCCTCGCGATTTAAGCGCAAAAGGGCTGTACGCCGCGAAAAATGGAGTACACTCCCCCGACTCAATAAAGGGGGAGGGTACTCATCATGGCCGCGTTCCTCGGCAATCTTCGCAATGTCGTCATTGCGGGCTTCGTGCTCGCGTTTCTCGTATTCATGATTCACGGCCAGCTGAGCGGCTGGTCCATCGATATGGAGTCGTTCGTCGGCTTCCTGCTGCGCTGGCTACACGTCGCGAGCGGTGTGATGTGGATTGGTCTGCTCTGGTATTTCAACTTCGTCGCCACGCCGACGATGCCGAAGATTCCAGACGAACTGAAGCCGGCACTCGGCCGCTTCATCACGCCGGCTGCGCTGTGGTGGTTCCGCTGGGGTGCGATGAGCACGATCGTTCTCGGCATCCTGCTCGCGGGCCTGAACAAGTATCTGATCCAGGCCTACACGCTCGATATCGTGGACGAGAACGGCATGTTCTCGACGGTGAGCTACCTGATCATCGGCATCGGCATGTGGCTGGGCACGATCATGTGGTTCAACGTCTGGTTCGTGATCTGGCCGAACCAGCAGCGTGCCCTCAACATCGATAACGCCTATCCGGATCTGCCGGCGGATCAGAAGGCGGCGGCAGCGAAGACGGCGGGGCAGTTCAGCCGCGTCAACACGCTGCTCTCGATCCCGATGCTGTTCTGCATGGTCTCGGCGACCCATTGGCCGTAGACCGGCGTATACCGAAATGCAGGGGCCGCTCGGGAAACCGGGCGGCCTTTTGTTTGAGCGATGACCGATAAGTTCGAAGCCTGCGCGCAGATCGTCCGGCAATACGACCCGGACCGCTATTTCTCTGCGCTGTTTGCACCGGCGGAGAAGCGGCCGCTGTTGTTTGCGCTTTATGCGTTCAATCACGAGCTGGCGCGCGTTGCAGAGACGGTGCGTGAGCCGATGATGGGGGAGATCCGGCTGCAGTGGTGGCGGGATGCGCTGGAGGGTGCGCGGAAGGGAACGCCGCGGCGGCATGATGTTGTCGAGGCGCTGGCCGAGCTGGTGCAGCGGATCGATCTGCCGCAAGCTTTGTTCGACACGATGATCGATGCGCGGGCGTTCGACAGTTCGACGGATACGTTCGCGGATTACCCGGCGCTCGAGACCTATGCGGATGAAACGTCTGGAAACGTGATGCGGCTGGCGGCGCGCATTCTTGGGGCGGGCGAGGGATGCGATGCGCTCGCGCAGGACGCGGGCATTGCTTACGGGCTGACCGGACTGCTGCGGACGCTTCCGTTTCATACGGTGCGGCACAAGCTTTATCTGCCGACCAATCTGCTCAGTATCCTGAGTATCAGCGAAGACGATGTTTTTGCGCGGCACGATGGGCAGAAGCTGAAGGCGGCGATCAATCAGACGGCGATCCATGCGCGCGACCGGTTCTGGAAGGCGAGAGGGATGGCGCGGCCGAGGGTGGCGCTTCCCGCGTTTCTGCACGCGACGTTGGTACCCCTCTATCTAAAGCGCATGACGCGGCGGTGGTTCGATCCGTTCCATCATTCGCCGGAGGTGCCG
>DATAHD010000090.1:0-9589 GCA_036263395.1 Rhizomicrobium sp.
GCATCGCCATCTCGTTGCGCACTTCGATCGGCAGGCGCACCTGCGCCTCGGTGGTGTTCTTGCCTTCGGCGAATTTGAACGGTGCGGTGGCGAGCTGTTCGCCGTGGATGCCGATCGCATTCACGGCACCCGACGGCGTGCCGCGTGTATCGCCGCGCACCACCATCGCGCGGAAGCCGCGGGCGTCGTTGACCGCGGGGCGCAGCGCCAGCGGCCCACGCCCCGGCGCATCGCTCAGGACGCGCAGGTTGCCGAGCTTCGCGAGCGCATTCGCCGTGGCGCGCGCATCGCCGTAGTCGAGCCCATCGCTCAGCCACACGATCTCCGGCGTCGCCGTCATCCGCAGCTTGGCAAGTGCCGCGATCGCCCTGGTGCGCTCCGGCAGCCACGGCTGTGGCTCCAGCTCGCGCACCGCGCGCTCCGCCGCGCCGGCGTCGAGCAGCGTCGCGACAGTGGCGAACGACTTCGCGGCGGTCGGCACGATGGCGACGGCGCGTCCATCCTTCTGGGCCTTGCGCAGCGCATCGGAAATCGCGCTCTCACGGTCGCCCCAGCGATGCGCCGCGGTCCAACCGTTGTCGACGAAGAACACCAGTGGCCCCGACCCGGCCGGCGTCTTGCTCTCGCCGAGCAGTGGCTCCGCCAGCGCGAAGATCACCAGTGCCGCCACGAAGAGGCGCAGCGCGAGCAGCCACCACGGCGTCCGCGCCGGTGTCTCCTCCGTCGCCCGCAATCCCAGCAGCAGGCGCAGTGGCGGAAACACCACGCGCCGCGGCGACGGCGGCGTGACGCGCAGCAGCCACCAGATCACCGGCAGCACGACCAGCGTCGCGAGCAGCAACGGTGTTCCGAAACTCAGTTGCGCCAGCATGCCCATCTAGGTGTGCGCCTTCCGCGCTCCACCAAGGTTCATATAAAGCGCGACCAGTGCGGTTTGCGGCGAGTGGTCGGTGCGGTGCGCCATATAGGTCCACCCCAAGCGGCGGGCGAGTTCGGCGAGCGTGTCGGCATGCGCCTTGAACTTGGCGCGATAGGCCTCGCGTGCACTTTCGGCACGGCCGAGGATTTCGCTCACCTTGCCGCCCGGCGCATCGAAGCGGACGCGGCCCTGGTAGGGAAACTCTTCTTCCGCCGGATCGATGATGTGGATCAGATGGCCGCCGAGACCTTGTCCCGCGATCCGCCTGAGGACGTTTTCGATATCGCCGAACGGCGAGAGGAAATCGCTGATCCACACGAACTGCGCGTTCTTGGTCAGCGGCGCATCGGGCGGCAGCGTGTCTTCGGCCCCCGGTAGCAACAGCTCATGCGCGATCCGCCGGATCGGGGCGCGGCCTGTCGCCGGCGGGCGTCCGTCACCGAGGAGTGCGATGCGCTCGCCGCCACGCACCAGCAGCGAAGCAAGCGCGAGCAGCAACACGTTGGCGCGCTCCAGCTTCGTCACATTGCTCGCGGCCGATTTGAAATCCATCCCGGCCGACGCATCGCGCCAGAACCACACTGCTTCGGCCGCTTCCCATTCGCGCTCGCGCACGAAGAGATGCTGCGACTTCGCCGATTGTCGCCAGTCGATCGCGGTCGAAGCGTCTTCGGCGCGATAGCGGCGGAATTGCCAGAACGTCTCGCCCATGCCGGACTTGCGGCGGCCATGCACGCCAAGGCTCACCGCGCTCGACAGCCGTTCGGCAGCGACGAGCAACGGCGGCAAGGCGGAAGCCAGCGACTCCGCTTCATCCTGCAACGGGTGCGATCGCTCGCGATCGATCAAAGATGGCTCCGGCAGATCCGGTCGATGACGCCGTCGAGAGTTTGCCCCTCGGCGCGCGCCGTGAAGTTGAGCGCCATGCGATGGCGCAGGATCGGATGTGCCAGCGCGACGACATCGTCGGTGCTCGGCGCGAGGCGGCCCTCGATCAGGGCGCGGGCGCGCACCGCCAGCATAAAGGCCTGGCTCGCACGCGGACCGGGGCCCCAGGAAATGAGACCGCGCACATCCTTGTCGCCTTCTTCGCCGGGACGCACCGCGCGCACGAGTCTTAGAATGGCATCGACCACTTTCTCGCCCACCGGCAGGTGACGCACGATGGTCTGCGCGCTCATGAGATCGGCCGCGCTCATCACCGGCGCCGCGGTCGCTTCTTCGCCGAAGGTGGTGGCGACCAGCATCTTCCGCTCGGCCTCCAGATCGGGATAGCCGACGTCGATCTGCATCAGGAAGCGGTCGAGCTGCGCTTCGGGGAGCGGATAGGTGCCTTCCTGCTCCAGCGGGTTCTGCGTCGCAAGCACATGGAAGGGCTTCGGCAGATCGTAACGCTGGCCCGCGACGGTGACGTGTTTCTCCTGCATCGCCTGCAGCAGTGCCGACTGCGTGCGCGGTGAGGCGCGATTGATTTCATCCGCCATCAAAAGCTGGGTGAACACCGGACCGTTGATGAAGCGGAAGGCGCGATGACCGTGCTCGCCCTCTTCCAGCACTTCGGAACCGATGATATCGGCCGGCATCAGGTCCGGCGTGAACTGGATGCGCTTCCAGTCGAGGCCGAGCACGATGCCGAGCGTCTCGACCAGCTTGGTCTTGGCCAGGCCCGGCACCCCGATCAGCAGGCCATGTCCGCCGGCCAGCACCGTCACCAGCGCCTGCTCGACCACCTGCTCCTGACCGAAGATCACATGCGCGATGCCTTCGCGCACTTTCTTGAATGCGGCGGCAGCGGCTTCCGCGGCGGCGACCGCCTGCTGGCTCTGCTCATTCACCACATCGTTCATGGGTATTCCTTGCGGCGAGAATTGCCGGGATTGTTGCTCGCTTGGCGGCGCCACTCTATCTTCGATTCAAGCGTGGCGTTTCTTGGGCTTTTTTGACACCCGGGCAGGGCCTCGTGCAACTCGAAAAGCCCGGACAACAGCCTTAAACACCGCACATAAAGGTGAAAGCCGGGCAGGCGGTTAACGCGTGTCCTCGATTGGTGATCTGGTGTTCGGTTCGGCCTCGGCGCTGCGCGATGCGGCGGCGGGGCGCAAGCTGCCGCCGGTCGAGAAGTGGCACCCCGCCCATTGTGGCGAGATCGACATCCGCATCGCGCGCGACGGCACCTGGTTTCACATGGGCACGCCCATCGGCCGCAAGGAACTGGTGCGCCTGTTTTCCACCATCCTGCGCAAGGATCCGGACGGCTATCACCTGGTGACGCCGGCCGAGAAGATGAAGATCCGCGTCGATGATGTGCCCTTCATCGCCGTACTGATGGATGCGGAGGGGGCAGGGCAGGGCCAGTCGCTCCGTTTCACCACGAATGTCGGCGACGAGGTGACCGCTGGTCCCGACAACCCGATCCGCGTCGAAACCGATCCCGAAACGGAAGAGCCCGCACCTTATATCCATGTGCGCAAGGGCCTCGAGGCGCGCATCGCCCGCACCGTCTTCTATCAACTCGCCGATCTTGCCGTGCCGAAAGAGGGCGGCGCCGATGTGCTCGGCGTGTGGAGCGGCGGCATGTTCTTTCCCTTGGGCCGTGCATGAGCGAGACCGCGACCCGTCCCATACCGGACATCATTCAGCAATTGTCCGAGCATGGCCTCGAAGGCCTGCGCCCGCGACTGCTACGCGAGCCGCCGCCGTTGGCACCGCATCATGGCGACTACGACCTCAATCCGGCAACCAAGCCGACCGAGGCGCGCAAGCTGACGCCGGCCGCGGTGCTGCTGCCGATCGTGGCGCGCAGAGAGCCGACAATCCTCTTCACCCAGCGCACGGAAACACTGTCCAAGCATGCCGGGCAGGTGAGTTTTCCGGGCGGCCGGGCCGACGATACCGACGTGTCGCTGGTGCAGACCGCGCTGCGCGAGACGCAGGAAGAGACCGGCATCGATCCGGCGTTCGTGACCGTCGCAGGCTTTCTCGACAGCTACGAGACCGGCACCGGCTACGCGATCCTGCCGGTGGTCGGCATGCTGACCGAAGGGTTTGCGCTCAATCCCCACGCGGATGAGGTCGCGGAGATTTTCGAAGTGCCGATCGCCTGGCTGCTCGAAGAGGCGAACAAGGAGATCGGCGAGCGCGAGTGGCAGGGCCGCATGCGGCGCTATCACGCCTGGCGCTACGAAGGTCATTACATCTGGGGCGCCACCGCCGCGATGCTGGTGAACTTCAACGAAAGACTGCGCAGATGATCCGCCCATTGCTGCTGCGGGTGGTGCTGTTCGTGCTGCCCTTTGTGCTGTTCGGCATCTACGCCTATCTGCTCGGCCAGCGCGGCTCCGCCAAACCGGCGACGCCGTGGGTGCTGCTGTTCGTGATCGGCCTCGGGCTGGTCGCGGCAAGCTTCATTATTGTGGGTCTGACGGAAGGCGAAACGACCAAAGGCGTGTATATCCCCGCGCATACGGAAAACGGCCGGATCATCCCCGGCCATGTGGAGCCGCGACCGTGAAGCTCGATCCCAAGTTTCAGCCATGGATGCGCAGCGCCGAAGTACAGGCGGTGCTCGCGGCGCTTGGCGGTGAAGCGCGCTTCGTCGGCGGCGCGGTGCGCAACGCGCTGATGAACCGCCCGATCGACGACGTCGACCTCGCAACGCCGCTGACGCCCGATGTGGTGATGCAGAAGCTGCGCGCTGCGGACATCAACGCGGTGCCGACGGGGATCGAACACGGCACGGTGACGGCGGTGACGAACGGCCAGACGTTCGAGGTGACGACTTTGCGCCGCGACGTCTCGACCGACGGCCGCCGCGCCGTCGTCGCCTTCACGACGGACTGGAAAGAAGACGCGTCGCGCCGTGACTTCACGATGAATGCGCTTTACGCCAACACGGATGGCGAGTTGTTTGACTACTTCGGCGGCCTGGACGATCTGAAGGCGCGGCACGTCCGCTTTATCGGCGACGCGACGCAGCGCATCCGCGAAGACTACCTGCGCATCCTGCGCCTGTTCCGCTTCCACGCGTGGTACGGCACCGGCGAGATCGACGCCGAAGCGTTGCGCGCGTCGGCGGCGGAGAAGGCAGGGCTGGCGCAGCTCTCCGGCGAACGTATTTCGAAGGAGATGCTGAAGCTGCTGGCGGCGGATGAGCCGGTGCCGGTGCTGCGGGTGATGGCCGCGAGTGGGATTCTGTCGGAAGTGCTGCCCGGCGAACTCAATTTCACACGGCTGGAGAAGCTGGCCGCGAACGATGCCGACGCCTTCCTGACGCCCGACCCGTTGCTGCGCCTCGTGGCACTGTTGCCGTCCGACCCGGCCGCGGCCGAAGCGCTGGCGGCAAGGTGGCGGCTCTCCAACGCTCAAAGTGACCGCCTCACCGACGTCGCCGGCGCGCGCGAGAAGATCGTCTCCTATCTCTCCGTAAAAGAAGTGCGCAGGCTGCTCTACCGCCTCGGTCCGGCGCGGATGCGCGACCGCCTCTACATAAAGTGGGCAGAAGATCCGAAGGTCGGCAATGTCATGCAGTGGCGCGCGCTGATCGCGATGGCCGACGACCACTGGCCCAAACCGCAATTCCCCCTCACCGGCCGCGACGTGATGCTCGCCGGCGTGCCGCAAGGCCCGCTGGTCGGCGAGATCATGAAAGAGGTCGAAGACTGGTGGATCGACGCCGACTTCATTGAGGATGAGTTCTCGATTGCCGAGCGTTTGAAGGCGGTCGTGCAGGCGACGGCGTACTGATCGAATGAGGCTGCCATCGATCAAGACAATCGTTTTGGTCGCAGAGCGGGTATTTGCGTTGCTCGCCGGCGTATTGGTTATCGCCGTGCTTGTGGGATTGTTCGTTGGCGTACCCGCCGCAAACGGACCTGCTCACCCAGACAAAGCGAGTGGGCATGTCATTCCGTGGAGCAATCACGGTGCGATGCACTATATGACGGTCCGCCAGTACGACATCCTTGTTTGGGATTACTACGTCATCGTGTGGGTGGCTTTCGCCATGGGTTTAGGAATTATCCTCTCTAAAGAGGGGCACAACATCTCACGTTGGATACACTCCTTGCATGTGACTGGCCGGAAATGAAACTTGAATACATTCAAGGTGGTTTGCCCTAGCGGAACACTTCCCCGTCCCCGCGTGAGTGCTACGGTATGCAGAGCTGCAGTCGAAGAACTGCACAGTGAGGCAAACGCTATGTCGAATATGTCGGAAGAGATCGTCGCGCCCATCGGGCCAACCGGCGACAACCACACCGCCCGCGGGCACAAGCTCGGCGTCGGGACGCTCGCGCTCTACGGCTCGGGCATGCTCGTGCAGGATACGCTCGGCCTCGGCCTTGGCACGTTGCTGCTGTTCTATCTCACCATCGTGTGCGGCATGTCCGGTTCCGCGGCCGGCCTCGCGCTCGGCATTGCCTTGGTCGTGGACTCGTTCATCGATCCGCTGGTCGGCTCACTCTCCGACAACTCACGCTCGCGCCACGGCCGCCGCCATCCCTACATGCTGGGCGCCGCACTTCCGATCGCCGTTGGTTTCGGCCTGCTGTTTTCGATTCCCACCGGGCTTTCCGGCGCCGCGCTCTTCGCTTATGTGTTCGCCATGCTGATGGTCATCCGTGTCGGCCTCAGCTTCTTCCAGGTGCCGTATATCGCGCTCGGTGCCGAACTTTCCGACGATTATGCCGAGCGGTCGACCATCGTCGCATGGCGCGTGGTCTTTACGGTTGTGGCTCTTATGGCCGCCGCGTTCCTCGCCTTCGGTGTGTTCTTCAAGGGCCACGACGGCCAGCTGAATCGCGCCGCTTATGCACCTTACGCCTGGACTTGCGGTGGTCTGGTGCTGGTGGGTGCGCTTCTCTCGACACTGGGCACGCTCAGTTCGCGGCACCGCCTGCACGCTGCAACGCAGAGCGGCGGAGCAAGCCGGATGGTGGCGGAGGTCATCGAGGTGTTCCGCAATCGCTCGTTCACGATCCTGTTCGGCGCCTGCCTGGTATTGTTCATTGGTCTCGGCTTTGCCGGTTCGCTGGGCCTGTACGCCAACACCTACTTCTGGAAATTGCAGCCGGCGCAAATCCTCACGATCACATTGGTCGTCCCGGTCGGCTATTTCGCCGGCGTGTTCATCGCCATGGCGTTGACGCGCGTGTTGGAGAAACGCTGGATTGCGATGATCGGCATCGCCATGATCGGCATCGGCCAGCTGGTACCGGCGGTCCTGAAGGTCGCCGGGGTTATTCCTGCAGGCTCAGACGTCCTCCTGCTGATTGTCGCCGGTGCGTTCACCGGCATCGGCGCGAGCTGCTCGCTGATCGGTTTCCAATCGATGATGGCCGACGCCGCGGATGAACACGAGCATCTCTTCGGCGCCCGCCGTGAGGGGCTCTACTTTGCGGGCATCAGTTTCTCGGCCAAGGCGTCGAGCGGCATCGGTTCGCTGATGGCCGGGTTCCTTCTCGACATCATCAATTTTCCGCACGGTGCGAGCAGCGCCGTCATGGCGCACATTCCAGCAGGGACGATTGTCAATGTTGGCTTGTTGCAAGGCCCGGGCGCAGCCGTGATCACAGGGATCTCCGTCGTGGTGTTGATGCTCTATCGCCGCGGCAAGCGCGAGCATGAGGAAGTCAGCCGTGCCCTCGCCGACCGCCGGGCGACTGCGGCGGGATGACCGCTCATGAAGCTCGAATACATCGCCGGCCTCTCCTGGCCGGGGGACCGCAGCAAGCCGAACGACGACGCGTTCTGTCATTCCGATACCATCGCCGCCGTGTTTGATGGCGCGACCAGCATCGGCGATCCGGTACTGCCGTCCGATAGCGATGCGGCATGGATCGCGCGCAAAGGCGCAGAGTGTCTGGTCCGCTATGACATCCTCGGTGCCCGCGGCGCGCTACGCCGGGCTGCGCGGGATGCGGAGCGAGATTTCAACGCCGCCAAGCTGCGCGAACCGGCCGAGCGCTATGAGATGCCGCTCGCCGCGATGACGCTCGTGGCGCCCGAAGGTGACGGCTTTCTCGCGCTGTGGTTTGGCGATTGCGCCGCGCTGGTGCAGCGTCCCGGTGAAAAGGTGCAGCTGATCGGCGAGGCTATCGAAAAGCGCGCCCGCGAGTCCGAACGGGCCGCGCGCCTTGCCCGCGAACTCGGCGTCTCGCCGACCGAAGGCGACAACCGCGCACAATTCCTCCCCGCGCTGCGCAAGGCGCGCAACCGCGCCAATACGGTCGAGGGGTCGTGGGCCTTTTCGCCGATGGCGGAATGCGCGGCGCATGCACACGCGTTGGCGTTCGACGCGCCCATTGGCTCGCACATTCTGATCTGTAGCGACGGCTTCCTCGCGCTCGCCAGCGACTATGGCTGCTACGACGCCGACACCTTGATGGAGGCCGCGCTAAGCCGCGGCCTGCGTCCGCTGCTGGAAGAGGTTCGGAAAGTCGAAGAGGACGACGCCGCGGGACGGCGCTTTCCGCGCTTCAAGAAGAGCGACGACGCGACCGCGCTTGTTGTCCGCGTCGTTTGATTTGTTCGTGTGCTCCAGGATCATCATGCCGCCGTGCCAGATCATGCGCACCGCAACGTAGACGACGATCAGAAGACCGGCATAGCTGATCCACGGATACTTGTTCAGCAGCCGCGCCACCACATTTGCGGCAATACCCATCAATGCGATGGAGAGCGCGAGGCCGATGGTGAGAACCCACCAATGGTTCATCGCGGCGCCCGCAACCGCCAGCACGTTGTCGAGTGACATCGAAAGGTCGGCAATCGCGACCCGCGCGATGGCCCGCCGCATCGCACCGCGGCTGACCGGCAGCTTGGCATCGAACGCCGGCGGCGCCGCTTCGCCGCCCGCTGCGATCCGCGCCGCTTCGGCATTCTTCTCGTCTTGCTGTTCTTTCAGGTCGCGCCACAGACGCCATGCCACCCACAGCAGGAGCAGGCCGCCGGCAAACATCAGCCCGACAATCTCGAGCAGCTGCACCGTCAGGGTGGCGAGGATGACGCGGATGACGACCGCAAAGACGAGGCCCCAGAATATGACCTTGCGCCGGGCCTCGGGCGGCATGCGCGCCGCCGCCATTCCGATCACGATCGCATTATCGCCCGCAAGGACGATGTCGATCAGGAGAACCTGAAGCAGGGGTAAAAGTGCACTGTGATCGTAATCAATCAAAGGTGGCGGCCTCTGTATGAGCGTTCAAATGATGTAACGCCCGTCAGGGCCAACGCACTTCCGGAGGCATGGACATCAATATGGCGTCGATGTTTCCCCCGGTCTTGAGGCCGAATGTCGTTCCGCGATCGTACAGCAGGTTGAACTCCACATACCGGCCCCGGCGAACAAGCTGATGCTCGCGTTCGGCCGAAGACCACGGGCGATCCATATTCCGCCTAACGATGTGGGGGTAAACTTTTAGAAATGCGAGTCCCACGGCCTGGGTAAAAGCGAAGTCGGCCTCCCAGCTCCCGGAATCGTGACGATCATAAAAGATGCCGCCGATGCCGCGCGGTTCGCCGCGATGCGGGAGATAGAAGTACTCGTCGCACCACTTCTTATACTTCTCGTAGGTGTCCCGCCCAAAAGAGTCGCATGCCTCTTTCAGGGCAGCGTGGAAGTCGGCAGCGTCTTCTTCGTTGGGATACATCGGGGTCAGGTCGGCGCCGCCG
>DATAHD010000091.1:0-19926 GCA_036263395.1 Rhizomicrobium sp.
GTCTGGGTGTTCCCATCCTTCTTCAGGAGGATGGCCTTGAAGGGACTTTTCATCGTGGAGCTACCGCGTTGGAATTGCAGGACAAAGGCGAAATACAGAACGCATTCGCGAAGGAAGGTCTAACAGGAACCGTCCAGCGGCCATCCTGTCAAGACGGCCCTGTCCTACAACCCCAGGCGGGCTCAGCCGCCGGGGAAAGGCATCACCATCTGCTGGGCGCTGGCCCGCGCGATGTTCACGCCATCGTCACGCAAAAAGTCCACCTCGACAGAGATCAGCGACTTCGTCTGCGCCGTCACACGCGCCGCGATGTTCAGCGGATGTGCCCGCCCCACCTTGAAGAACTGGACGTTGAGATTGACGGTGCGAAACGCGGCGTTGTCCGGCATGACGCTCATCGCGGCGAACGCCATCATCTGGTCGGCCAGCGCCGCAATGTAACCGCCGAACAGCGAACCATCGCCGTTGAGCACCTCGTCGCTCGGCAGCCAGCGCTTCTGCGCAAAGCCTTCCGACCAGTCGTCGAGGCCGCCAAGCCTGAGCGTCTCTGCGACGGGAACGAGAGCGACCTCTTTCGCTTTCAGCTTGTTCAACCGGTCGATGGCCCAGTTCATGACACGCCTCTCACATGGACGCGGCGAGTTTGTGAGCTAAGCTCACATTCCGCTACTCGCTTTTGGGAGACGTCTGTGACACGGGTGAAAATCGCACGCAGAACGCCGAAACAGGCGCGTGCACAGGTCACCATCGACGCGATCCTGGAAGCGACGGCTCAGATTGTGGAGAAGGAAGGCGAAGCCGCCTTCACCACCAACCGCGTCGCCGAACGCGCCGGCGTGAGCATCGGCTCGCTCTATCAATACTTCCCCGACAAACGCGCCATCCTGCGTGAGATGGCCAAGCGCGAAACCAACGCGCTGCGCGAAGCCGCGAGCCACATGGTCGGAAAAGACCGCGACGAGCAGTACGTGTTCCGCTTGATCGCCGCATTCGAAGGCCGCCCCAAGCTCCGGCGCCTCGTCGTGAAATCGCTGACCGCCGACGTTGCCGCCATGCCGATGGAGCGCATCGGTGCCGACGCCGACCGCGCCGCGCACCAGATGGAGCCGGACTTCAAACTCTCCCGGATCAACGGCTACATCCTCTCACGCGCCGTCATCGGCATCGTGCGCGCTGCCGTGATCGAGGACGCGCCGTTCCTCTACAAGCCGGAATTCGCCCACGGCCTCGTGCGCCTGCTGCGCTCCTACCGCGCGGCGGCGATGCCAAACACGAGCAAGTCAGTTGCTAGAAGACGATGAAGATGAAATCCGGTTCGCCAAGCTTCCCACGAGAAATCTGACCACTTTCGTACGGCCCGATATCGCCCTCGATAATCAGAGCTTCGCCGTTGTCGAATTCGAGCTTCAAAGTCGTTTCCGCAACTACGAGATTCAAGACTTGTTTTCCAACAAGTTGATGAAAGTACAACGGTCCGGGGCCGAGCGTCTGTTGAACGTCATAGCGGTGCGAGACGTCCGCACTCATCTCATGAGCGATCGCATATTCTGCGTTAATGCAGCTTCCGCTCTCGAATATGAAGTTCACATTGGACGGGTTCAGACAAACAGCCGTGAGCGTGTCTCCTACCAGAAAGACAATCTCGTCTTTTGGCGGAAACGGATACACTTAAGACGTTGCCCGCGGCAGCGTCTCGACGAAGCGGATCGGCTCGCCCTGCGAAGCGGTCACCAGCGCGTGGTCGCGCATGACGGTCTTGCCACGGATGATGGTGGCGATCGGCCAACCGGTCGTCTCCATCCCGTCGAACGGCGTCCAGCCACAGGTCGACGCGATCCAGCTGTTCTCGATCCGCCGCTTCTTCTTCAGATCGACAATCGTGAAATCGGCGTCATATCCGAGCGCGATGCGCCCTTTGCCGGCGATGCCGAAGATGCGCGCCGCACCGGCGCTCGTCATATCGACGAAACGCTCTAGCGACATACGCCCGGCATTGACGTGGTCGAGCAGGATGGTCGCAAGCGTCTGCACACCAGGCATGCCGGACGGCGTGTCGGGATACCCTTTGTCCTTCTCTTGGCGGGTGTGCGGCGCGTGATCGGAGCCGATCACATCGATAAGGCCCTCGCCCACCGCCTTCCACAGCGCCTCGCGATGCTCCGCGGTGCGGATCGGCGGGTTCATCTGGGCATAGGTGCCGAGCCGCTCATAACACTCCGGCGCGGCGAGCGTCAGATGCTGCGGCGTCGTCTCGACCGTCACGAAGTCATGCGCTTCGGCGAGCAACGGCAGCTCGTCCAAGGTCGTCACGTGCAGCACATGCAACCGGCGCCCGGCCATCTTCGCCAGCCGGATCACGCGTTCCGTCGAGGCTCGCGCCGCTTCGGCATCGCGCCACACCGGGTGGGAGCGCGGATCGCCTTTGACCTGATACTGCTTGCGTTCGTTGAGACGGTCTTCGTCCTCCGAATGCACCGCCATGCGCCGCGTGCCGCTCTTCAGCGCCGCGAGGATATCGTCGGGATGGTTGAGGAGCAGTGTGCCGGTGGACGAGCCGAGGAACGCCTTCACGCCGCACACGCCCGGCAGCCGCTCCAACTCCGCCAGCGCACCCACATTGGCCGGCGTCGCGCCAGCATAGAACGCGTAGTCGCAGTGCATGCGGTTGCGGGCGCGGTCCAGCTTGTCCTCGAGCGCAGCGCGCGTCGTCGTCGGCGGCACGGTGTTGGGCATCTCGAACACGCCGGTCACGCCGCCGAGCACCGCAGCGCGGCTGCCGCTCTCCAGGTCTTCCTTGTGGGCATTGCCGGGCTCGCGGAAATGCACCTGGGTGTCGATCACGCCGGGCAGGACGTGCAGGCCCTTGGCCTCGAAAACTTCCGCCGCCTTGGCGGAACCCAGCGCGCCGACGGCCACGATACGGCCGTTTCGCACGCCAACATCGGCTTCGGATATCCCATTGGGCGTCGCGGTTATGCCGCCGCGGATCAGCAGATCGAAGGTATCAGTCATGCCGGCATGAGTAGGCCCTATCCTTCTGCCTTGGCAACCGCGCCGGGCAGGATTACCTCTCTCTTTATGCCCATCGCCCGCCTTGAGGATCGCGCCGTCATCGCCGTCTCCGGACCGGAGGCGCGGAGTTTCCTGCAGGGGCTCATCACCAACGACATCGATCAGGTGGCGCCGCACCACCCGATCTACGCCGCGCTGCTGACGCCGCAGGGCAAGGTGCTGTTCGACTTCCTGATCGCACTAGACGGCGATGGCGAGACGCTGCTGATCGACTGCCTTGCGAGCACGCGCGATGTGCTACTCAAGCGGCTGTCGATGTACAAGCTGCGCGCCAAGGTGACGCTGGCGGCGCGCGATGACCTCGCCGTGGTCGCAGCATGGGGCGGCGGGCTGGAGATGGAGTCGCTGGAGGAGTTCGGTTTCCGCGATCCCCGGCACCCGGAGCTGGGCGCACGCGCCGTCACGCTGCGCGACGCGATTGCGCCGCGGCATGACGATTACGTGGCGCACCGGCTCTCGCTTGGCGTACCGGAGGGCGAGGATTTCGGGTCGGACAAGATCTTCGCGCTCGATGCCGATCTCGACGAATTGCATGCAGTAGATTTCAAGAAGGGCTGTTATGTCGGTCAGGAGCTGACGGCGCGCATGAAGCATCGCGGGACGGCGCGCAAACGTCTGTTGCCGCTGACGTCGGCCTCTCCCCTGCCCGTCGACACGGCGATCAGCGCCGGGCAACGCGACATCGGCGAAGTGACCTCAAGCTATGGCGCGCACGGCTTCGCGCTCGTTCGACTCGACCGTTTGGAAGAAGCTGGTGACACACTCCTGACAGCTGGTGACAGCATCGCGGTGACTTTGTCGAAGCCGGCATGGCTTTCCGCTTGACGCATTGGCGCATCGGTTCAAAGTCACTGCACATTACAACCAGGAGATTTGCATGCTCCATCACGTATCCGTCGGTGTGAAAGACGTCGAACGCGCCGCGACCTTTTACGATCCCGTGTTGAAGGCGCTCGGCTACAAGCGCGTCGCCGACTACTCGCCGGGCGCAATCGGCTATGGCGAACACACCGATGTGGCGCAGTTCTGGATCGGACTGCCGCACGATCAGGGACCGGCCGGTGCCGGCAACGGCACGCATGTCGGCTTCATCGCGAAGAGCAAGCAGGCGGTGAACAAATTCCATGAAGCCGCGCTGAAAGCCGGCGGCAGCAACAACGGCGAGCCGGGACCGCGCCCGGACTACGGCCCGGTCTATTACGGCGCGTTCGTCTACGACCTCGACGGCAACAAAATCGAAGCGACCTTCAACCCGCCGCCGAAAGCCGCCGCACCGAAGGCGGCGAAGAAGCCTGCCCGCAAGGCCGCCAAGAGGGCACCGGCCAAGAAAGCCGCCGCGAAGAAGAGCACCAAGAAGAAGAAAGCCAAGCGCCGGTGAAAGAACTCGTTCGCTGCAGCTGGCCCGGCACCGACCCGCTCTACATCACCTATCACGATGAAGACTGGGGCGTGCCGGAATACGATCCGCGCGCGCTCTACGAGAAGCTGGTGCTGGACGGTTTCCAGGCCGGCCTCTCGTGGATCACAATCCTGCGCAAGCGTGAGAATTTCCGCAAAGCCTTCCATGGCTTTAATCCGGAGAAGATCGCGCGCTATGGCCAGCGCGACATCGACCGCCTGCTCGCAAACGAAGGCATCATCCGCTCGCAATCGAAGATTAAGGCGGCGATCAAAAGCGCACAGCTCTGGCTCGATATCCAAGAGACGGAACCAGGTGGCTTCACCGAACTTCTCTGGAAGCACGTCGACGGCAAGCCGAAGGTCAACCACTTCAAAACGATGAAGGACGTGCCCGCCAAAACTGCGATGAGCGAGGGCCTGTCGAAAGAACTGAAGCAGCGCGGCTTCAATTTCGTTGGCCCGGTGATCGTCTACGCCTTCGCGCAGGCGGTTGGCATGGTCAACGATCACATGGTCGACTGTCACCGGCACAAAGCGGTGCAGAAGATCAAGCGCACGTAGTCATGTCGTTGATCGACGTTCTCGGGCTCGCCGGCTCGCTCATCATCGCGGTTGCGTATTTCGCCAACCTGCAGGACCTGCTGCGCTCGGAGGGTTGGTTTTATTCGCTCGCCAATCTGATCGGCGCGTCGCTGATCCTGCTGTCGCTATGGTTCAAGTGGAACCTGCCCGCCGCAGTGATGGAGGGCTTCTGGGCCGCGATTAGCCTCTACGGTCTCGCACGCGCTATCAAACAGTCACGCTAGCGCTCTATGGAACGGAGGCAAATCCGGACAAGCGGAGCGCTTTTCGATTGAAAGTCACCGTGTGCTCGCAACCAACTCCGATTCCGCTCATGCCAATGAGTGCATCGGCAAAGTCTGCACCGTCGGCAAGTGCCGTCATAGCAACGAACACGTCGTGCTCGTTTTCTACCAGAAGGCAATCATTTGACAGCAGGCGCATGATCGCGGCGGCGCGGTCTGGTTTCGAAAAGCCGTAAAAGCTGTCCAGCACCCAATCAAGCTCGATGATCGCAACTGTACTGATGAAACCCGGATTGATCGCGGTAAGGCTACTCATAAGACGATTGGCACGCGGCGATTGGGCTGTATCGTCCTGGGTGAGAAAGCGGACCAAGACGTTCGTATCAAGACCGATCATTTACGCGCAGCACCCCGATAGCGCTCGACGGCCGTAGCACGAATAGCTTCGTCCATCTCTTCGATCGTTGCGTGCTTGTGGGTCTTCAGCATCCCTTTCAGGGCGGAGATAGGGACCTTTGGAAGCAACACAACGTGCCCATCGGGGTGTGTGAAGATTTTCACCCGGTCTCCAGGCTTCAAATTCAGATGGTCACGCGCCTCCTTTGGCAGCGTCATCTGACCCTTCTCGGTGAGCTTGGAGTCCACAACCGACTTCCTTACTTTTTCACAAAAGTAATACCACGAAGCCGGGTTGTTTTCAACTCAACCCCGCCCGCGATATGGCGAGACACCCGGCTCAGGCAGATAAACGCCCGCCGGCAATTTGCCCGTTTGCCAGAACACATCGATCGGCATGCCGCCGCGGGGGTACCAGAAGCCGGCGATGCGGAGGAATTTGGGTTTGATCGCGGCGACGATGCGCTTGCCGATGAAGACGGTGCAGTCCTCGTGGAACGCCGCGTGGTTGCGGAAGCTGCCGAGGAAGAGCTTGAGAGACTTCGACTCCACGATCCCTTTCGCCGGGCAGTAGTCGATCACGAAATGCGCGAAGTCCGGCTGGCCGGTGACGGGGCACAGCGAGGTGAACTCCGGCGCGGTGAAGCGCACGACGTAGTTGGTGTCCTGATGCGGGCTCGGCACACTCTCCAGCATCGCTTCACCGGGCGATTGCGGATACGGGACGTCGCGGCCGAGTTGGGTCAGTTTCTTTGCCATGGCGCTTCCTCACAAAGCCGCCGCCGAGCGTCAAGTGGTCAGCTAGCAATCGCGATGATGTCGTCGTCGCCGCCGTCCGCCACGATATCCGCATTCGGGATGCGCACCGTCACCGTCGTTCCCTTGCCATATTGGCTGGCGACGGCGAGCGTGCCGGAATGCAGATCGACCAGCGCCTTCGTCAGCGGCAGGCCCAGCCCGGTGCCTTCGTAGCGGCGCTCCAGCCGGTTATCGACCTGCCCGAACGGCGTCAGCGCAACGTCGATATCCTGCTGCGACATGCCGATGCCGGTGTCGCTCACCTCGACTGCAACGAACGCATCGCTGCCGGGAAGAATGCGGATCGTGACGCTGCCGCCCGGTTCGGTGAACTTGCAGGCATTGGAGACGAGGTTCAGGAAAATCTGGCGCAGCTTCGCTTTCTCGCCGATGACGAAGCGCGAGCGCAGCACCGGCTCCAAGGTCAGTGTGAGGCCGCCGAGGCTGGCCTGATCGCGCATCATCTTCAGGCAATCGATCAGGATATAGCCGAGATCAACCGTCTCCGGCTTCAGCTCCATGCGCCCGGTCTCGGTCTTGGCGATATCGAGCACGCTGTTGATGACGTCGAGCAGGTGACGGCCGCTGCGCAGGACATCCGCGGAGTATTCGACGTAACGCGGATTGTTGATCTCACCGAACATCTGCCCTGAGATCACTTCGGAGAAGCCGATGATCGCGTTGAGCGGCGTGCGCAGTTCGTGGCTCATGTTCGCCAGGAAGCGCGACTTGGCGGCGCTGGCCGCTTCGGCCGCCATCTTGGCTTTCCGATAAAGCTCCTCGCGCTCCATGATCGCGGTGAAGTCGCTGAGCAGAAGGATGTAACCGCCATCGGCCGCGCGCGAGCCGTGAAAGCGGATCCAGCGGCCGTCGGGAAGCTGGCGCTCAATGGCGCCTTCCAGTTGCTGCTCACCATCGGCGAAGCTGCCGAGGCGTTGCGCCTCCGCGTTGGGCGTGAGTTCGCGTTCGATGGCGTCCAGGCCTTCGCCGAACTGCGCGCCGGGCCGCAGCAACACCGTCGCCTGCGGGAAAAACGCCGCGACCTGGCTGTTCGCCATCACGATACGGCCCTCTCCGTCGGCCAGCACCATGCCCTCGCCTGAGGTTTCGAGCGCCGTCATCAGGCGCATCTCGGCCGACTGGGCACGCGCGGTCTCGCGCTCCACCATCTCGCGAATGTTGTCCTGCATGACCGTCATGGAATTCAGCAGGATGCCTGTCTCATCGGCACCACCCGCGGGAATCTGCGTCTGCAGTTCGCCGGCGGCGATGCGGTCGGCGACCTTCGCTGCCGCCGCCATCGGACGCGCAATGCGTTGCGTCAGCGCCACCGTGATGCCGAGCGCCAGCAGCAGGGAGAAAATCGTGAAGCCGATGCTGGCGTATTTGTAATAGCCGATCGCCCACACCGCTTTGCGGCGGCCGACAAAGCTATGGTCGGCGTTGAGCTCCACCAGCATATCGAAGTCGTCGATGATTTTGGCTTCCATCGCCTCGAGCGCATCGTCACTCGCCTTCGATCGGCGGGCGGCACTCCAGTGCGCCATATCGTTTTCGATGCGCTGAATGATCTTCAATTCGTCCGGCGCTGTCGAACGCTCTTTCGCGACTTCGAGATCGCCTTGAAACGTCTCGATCAGATCGTCGATGTTCTTGTCGATCTCGGCGCGCTTCGCGGCACTCGCGTGTTCGCGGCGGTACATCTCCTTCTGAATCTGCGAGAAGTCGAAGCTCGCGGCGCGGCCGTAGTTGATGGCCATCATCGGGCCGTCATAGGTGCGCACCACCATGTCGCCCGCGGTGGACAGCACGCCATAGCCGTACATACCCAGCGCCGCGATCACGAGGCCCATGAGCAGGAACGCGCCGAGTAATTTGGCGCCGATGGTTTTGGGAACGAACTGCCGCATTGCGGTTCGCACTGTCCTCCAGGTGCACCCATCGCCCGAAGGGTGCACTGGCCGATACTGCGATGCGTTTGGTTACAAGGTGCTTAAGGGTGCGGTGCTACCGCGCGTTAGTCTTTGAATTTGCAGCTATTTCACGTGCACGAGCAGCTTCATTTTGGGGTGAATATGACAGCGCACGGGAAAATCGCCTGCGCTCGGGAATGTCACTTTCACCGACTGACCCGGCGGTTGCTCGGCGGAGTCGAATGTCATCGCCGGCGAGTCGACGTAGATCTGGTGAATGAACTCGTCGTTGTTGTTGAACGCGAGTGTCTCGCCGTGCCTGATCGTCACTTCTGTCGGTAGAAACGCCCGGTTGTTCTGGACAATCGTGTGATTGCCATCGGCCAGCGCGGCGACGACGGCGTCAGCGCCCGCGCAGACCGCGCCGATGAGGCCGACGGCAACCCATTGCGCGCGGCGCGTTAAACTCATTTCGTCACGACGTCGTGCTGCATCGGCGCGAGGCGGGCTAGCAGGCGGTTCTGGGTCGCGAACGGGATGCCGTTCTTGTCGAGCGCCTTCTGCAGATCCTCAACCACCGCGTTGAAGTCGGCATTGGTAAGACCGAGTGCCTTGTGCGAGGCCTTCATGTCGCGCCCGGTATAGACCACCGGGCCACCGGCGACGGCGCAGAACTGCTCCGCCAGCAGCTTCTTGAAGCGATCCATGTTGGTGTTGTCGAACGTTGCCTTGATCCGGTCGTCGGCGATGAAGTTGTCGGCCGTATCGATCGCGATCTGCGTGATACCAGCCTGACCGCCGAGGTCCTGATAGAGCGTGTCGTCCGCCTGTGCGGGAGCAGCAAAGCCTGCAAGCGCGGCGACGGTGAGTGCGATGATGGTGGTGCGAAGGTTCATAGGCGCCTCCTCAGAGTCCGGCCTGAAGCGAAATGTAGAAGCTGTGCTGGTCGCGCACGACCACGTTGCCGAGATCGACATAAGCCGCCGTCACGGACAGATGCTTGTTGAGGAAGTACGCGGCAAACAGGTCCCACGTATTGTCCTCCTTCGCGATCGACAGATTGTCCGGCTTGGTGCGGAATTCCGCGCCGACGGCAAATTTGCGACTGATCAGATATGCCGCCGAGCCTTCGAATTCGGTGTGATAGGCGTTCGACTTGTCGCCGCCGAAGCCCAGAATGCCGAACTGGTTCGCCTTGGTCTCGCGAACCGTCGCGTTCACGAGTAGGCTCTGCGCCAGAAACAGCTTGCTGGCCGCGAGATAGAAATCGGTACCGCTGTCCGATTTGCCGCCGACGAAGGCGATCACCGGGCCGCGGTCGTTGTGTTTGAACTGCACACCGCCGGAGACCTGCGGGATCCAGCTGTCCTGATCGTAGACCGCATCGCCGAACAGCTTCACCTTTCCGCCCCAAATGTCCTGGTGGAATTTGAAGCCATTGCCGAGGCCGAGCGCACCGCCGATCTTCTGGGTGTCGAAGGTCTGCCGCGTGTAGGAAAGCTCGACACGGTCGAACAGGCCGACCGCGACGCCCGGTGCCCACAGCGCATAGTCGGTGGTGTCGATGTAGGTGAAGTGCGCGTTTAGGCCGACGCCGTCGCGCGTGCCGTAGCCGCCGATCAGGGCCCAGGCGGCGAGACCGCCACCGCCTGCTCCTTCGACCTGCGAGACACCGCCGGTCGCGAGCAGCTTGCCCTCGTCGAACATGTCCCAGCCGCGATCGAGCATGGAGCCGTCCCCGGCCATTGCCGGTGACGCGCACACCGGCGCACTCAGCAGCAAGGCTGCCGCCCATAAGACATTACGCATCGATAACCCCGAACAGATGTCGCGCGATGAGCGCCGTCGGAAGCTAGCGAGACAGGGTTAAAACTCTCTACCGCTTGAACAAAATGGAACTTTTGCATCCCAAAGGTGCACAGGCAAAAGTGTCCCGCTTTGATGAATTTGCCTTGAACATTAAGCCCGTCGTCCCAAGATCGGGTACAGCGCCATGGGAGTGACGTCGCGATGCCAACCTACAAAAGCGTTCTGAAGCGGATCGGCCGCAGCGCAGCCGCGGTGCTTGGCATCGACACGGAACGGGACGCTTGGAAGTCCGCCCTCGAGATCGCTGCCGTGCTGGCGGTGTCTCTGTCCGCCACGACAGCCCTCGCCCAGCCTTTCTATGTCCCCTCCGGCTCCATGCAGCCGACGCTGGCCATCGGCGACGCGTTCATCGCGGCGAAATACCCCTATGGCTACAGCCGCTACTCCGTGCCCTTCGCGATTGGTCCTGCGTCCGAGACGCGGCTGCTGCAGCAGATGCCAAAAGTCGGCGACGTGATCGTCTTCCGGCGTCCTACCGGTTCGACCGAGACGCTGGTGAAGCGCGTCATCGGTCTTCCCGGCGATCACATTCAGATGATGAGCGGTCACCTCTGGATAAACGGCAAAGAGCTGGTGCTGACGCCCGATGGCACCGGCATGGTCGAAGGCGAAGACGGTCAGATGATGCGCGCCGCGCGCTTCGTCGAAACGCTGCCCAACGGCGTGAAGCATCCGATCTTTAAATGGACATGGTCCGGCCCGGTCGACGACACGCCGGAATACGTCGTGCCGGCCGGCCACATCTTCGTGATGGGCGACAATCGCGACAACTCGCTCGACAGCCGCGTGCCGTCCGTCGATGGCGGAGTCGGGTTCGTGCCGGTGGAGAACCTCGTGGGGCGCGCTGAGTTCGTCGTAGGCTCCTACGACTTCCTCAACGCGCACTCCGTTTGGGCGTGGGTGACGGAATTCCGTCCGTCGCGGTTCTTCAACAGCGTGAAGTGATCACTTCGCCGGATTGCGTACCGCATCGCGCAGCGGCGCGAGCGCATTCGCCCATTTCACGAGTTCGTTGAGAGTCGCCATCGCGCCCTGTTCGTTGAACTCGTTGGCGGTGAACTTGCCGTCTTTGATCTGCGTGAACACGTTCGGCAGCACGACGCCTTCCGGAATCGGCATCATCTTGAGCGTGGTGATCTGCAGGCGTGCGGACTGCGTCGAGCGCTGCGCCCCGGAGATACCGGCGTAGCCGACGAAGCCGACCGGTTTGTACTGCCACTCCCAGAACAGGTAGTCGATCGCATTCACGAAGCTCGGCGGGGCCGTGTAGTTGTACTCCGGCAGGATCCACACAAACGCATCGGCGGCGTTCACGCTCGCGGACCACTTCTTCGTGTGCTCGTGCTCGTACTGGCGGCGCATCGGGTGATGCGGCTCGTCGTAGATCGGGAGATTGAAATCCGCGAGATCGACAAGCTCGGCATCGAACTGGCCGTGCGACGTCGCGAACTCGTGAAACCATTTGCCGATCGCAGGACCGACGCGGCCCGGGCGTGTGCTGGCGATGACGGTGTGAAGCTTCGGCTTCATGCAAACTCTCCTGTGGCGCAGGGCTGGTACTGTTCTGTAACCGGCACTACATTGGTGACTGACGCTAGATTGGTGACCTAATCGGGTCTGCGCAAGAAGGCACGGCGATGAAACAAGGTAACATCCGTGAAACCGAGACCTGCCGCGCGGTGAGCGGCGTGCTGGCGCGCGTCGGCGACAAGTGGTCGGTGCTCATCGTCTCGCGCCTCGGCAAACAACCGATGCGGTTCAACGAATTGAAGCGCGAGATCGCCGGCATTTCGCAGCGCATGCTGACACTGACACTGCGCGGACTGGAACGTGACGGCCTGATCACACGCACCGTTTATCCGACCATTCCGCCGCGCGTGGATTACGAACTCACCACCTTGGGCAAGTCGCTGCTAGAGCCGGTGAACGCGCTTGCCGAATGGGCGCTGAAGAACGCGCCGAAGATCGAACTTGCGCGCATGAAGTTCGACGGCGTATCGGCCAGCAAGACAGACAAGGACCGCCTGCTGCCGTTGCAGCCGCGGGCCTAGAGCGCGTCCTGATCGACCTCGCCGGTGCGGACACGCAGCACCGATTGCAGGTCGAGCACAAAGATCTTGCCGTCGCCTACCTTACCGGTACGCGCACCTTCCTGAATGGCCGACACGACATCCGGCGCCTTGTCACTCGTCACGGCGACTTCGATCTTGAGCTTCGGCACGAAGCTGATCGTATATTCGGCGCCGCGATAGATTTCCTTCTGCCCCTTCTGGCGGCCGTAGCCGCGCACTTCGGTGACGGTCATGCCGTCGATGCCGACGGATTGCAGAGCGGTGCGCACGGCATCGAGGCGATGCGGCTGGATGATCGCGATCACAAATTTCATCGGACGTGCTCCGCTAGTTGTTGAGGTTGTAGGCCGTCTCGCCGTGCGAGGCGAAATCGAGGCCCTGGGTTTCGTGTTCGTGATCGACTCGCAAGCCGACCGTTACCCGCGCGAGCGTCACGATGACAGCGGTGGCAATAGCCGACAGCACGGTAGCGGCCAGCACGCCTTCTGCCTGCGCTGCGAACTGCGCGAGGACGCCACGCGAGAGCGTGACACCACCGACGCCGAGACTGGCTGCAAACGGCAGCAGCAGGCTGCCAAGCGCGCCACCGACGCCGTGCACGCCCAGCACGTCGAGCGCATCGTCGACGCCCATGTGCCGCTTCACGAGAATGACGGCACCGAAGCAGACGACGCTGCCGGTGAAGCCCAGCAGCACAGCGCCTTCAGGCCCGACATAACCGGAGGCCGGCGTGATCGTCGCCAAGCCCGCAATCGTGCCAGTCACTGCGCCGACGAGGCTGGGCTTGCCGAACTTGATCCATTCGATCGCGGCCCAGGTAATCGTCGCCGTTGCAGCGGAGAGATGCGTCGCAAGCATCGTCATGCCCGCATCCGTACCGGCGCTGAGCGCGCTGCCCGCGTTGAAGCCGAACCATCCGACCCACAACAATCCCGCCCCGACCATTACCATCCAGGGCGCATGCGGCGGACGAATGCTGTGCGGAAAGGCATGACGTGGTCCAAGCATCCACGCGATCACGAGCGCCGCCACACCGGCGGTCACATGCACGACGATGCCGCCCGCGTAATCCATCACCCCACGTGCGGCGAGCCAGCCACCGTCCCAGATCCAATGTGTGACGGGGACATAGACGACCAGCAGCCACAGCGCCGAGATCAGCAGCACAGCACCGAAGCGAATGCGTTCGGCGTAAGCTCCGACAATCAACGCGGGCGTGATGATCGCGAACGTCATCTGAAACATCACGAATACGGACTCAGGCACATGCGTTCCGGCATGCACCGCGCCGCGCGTGACGTTGCGCAGAAAGAGCGCGCTCAGATCACCGAGGAACGCACCGGTGCCGGAGAAGGCCAGGCTGTAGCCGCAGGCGAACCAGAGCAGCGACACGATCCCGGCGATGCCGGTGCACTGCGCGAGGATCGACAGCGCGTTCTTGGATTGCACGAGTCCGGCATAGAAAAAGCCGAGCGCCGGCAACGTCATCATCAGCACCAGCACGGTTGAGATCATCAACCATGCCGTATCGGCCCCATCCAGCACGTTCCCCTGCCCGCCGCATTCTTGTGCGGTCGTCTGCTCGCTGCGTTAGCGCAGTGGTCAGACATTGGGCTACGGCCCAACTTTTGGGCAACGCGTCCGATAATCCATCCACAGGTTGGTGGTTAGCCCGCCCAGCCCGAACCGAAACGGCCTGCCACAGGCAGACGCTGCGGCACCCGCGCCAACGCCACCTGCTCCGTCGCGACGAGGCGGTCGAGCGCATCGCGTAGCGCGGCGTCATTCCACAAGGCGGCGACACTCTCCCCGGCAAGGCGTGGGCGCAGCGAGCGCGCAACGAACGCATCGAGGTGTTGCGGCCAACGCTCACTGGGCGCCAGCACATCGACGCTGTCTTTGCTGCGGTGATGCACGAGGATCGCGAGATCGCGCCCGACCAGATCACGCAGCTCGGTCGCGAGCAGATCGTCGGATGCCTGTGTGAGAAAGAAGACGTTGGTGCGAAACGCATCGATGAGAGTTTCGCAGACCTTG
The DNA here is from genome assembly GCA_036263395.1 of Rhizomicrobium sp. Lineage (GTDB taxonomy): Bacteria > Pseudomonadota > Alphaproteobacteria > Micropepsales > Micropepsaceae > Rhizomicrobium. The sequence continues at coordinate 14,365 of DATAHD010000091.1, forward strand.
GCAAAGTACGACATGAACAGCCTCCATCCCTTGCCCAAAGGATAGGCGTCAGCTGTTAAGGCCCCGCTCACAGAAACAGTGAGCGAGGTATTCCGCAATTTGTTCGAATTTTATCGATTTCTACTTCGGGTGCTTGGCGACCCAATCCTTCACGGCCGCCAGCGTGTTCTGCACATGCATGGAGGGGTCGGAGTCCGTGTAGGTGTAAAGAACCTCGCCCGTCGGCGCGATCACGTACGATGTGCGGCTGGCGTATTCCGGATGCGTCGCCATCACCGCGTCATAGGCTTTCATCACGTGCTGATCGGCATCGCCGGCCACCGGAAACTTCTTTTTGCACTCGGTCGTCGAGAACTTGTCGAGGGTCGCGATGTCGTCGTGGCTCACGCCGATCACGCTGGCGCCGAGCTTGCTGTAGTCCGCAATGGCCTCGGCGAAGTCGTGCGCCTCAATGGTGCAGCCCTGCGTGAACGCGGCCGGATAGAAATAGAGCACCACAGGCCCCTTCTTGAGCGCCTTGGCGAGGGTGAAGGTGAAGTGCTTGCCGCCCAACGTCGCCGGAGCCGAGAAGTCAGGGGCCTTGGCGCCCACAGAGAGTGCTGCCGAGGCACTTCCAGTCACGACAGCGAGGCCCGTCAGGAGGCCAAAAATGGGTCCGACAACGCGCATGGAATACTCCCAAAAGATTGCGTGAAATTTAGCCGCTGTAGGACCGCGACACCGCGGCCTTTGTCACATTATTGCGCCACGCCTGTCCACCGTGCTACACGCCACGCGCATGGACGTTAAGATTCGTCCACGCGGCAATTTCGATTGTCTAATCAAACACTTAGATTAAGGCAAAACTGCCGTTGGAAGGGCCTTCGCCCCCTACGCCAGGGACGCCGGAACGAGGCTCAGTGGCTACAGACGGAGCTCAGGACTCAGGACTTGCCGGACGCTATGCGACCGCTCTCCTCGAACTCGCCCAACAGGATCGGTCCGTTGAAAAGGTTGAGCAGGAATTGGCGTCGCTGAAAGCCGCCATCAACGCCAGCGCCGACCTAGCCCGTCTCGTCCAATCGCCAGTCTTCACCAACGCAGAACGCGGCAAAGCGCTTTCCGCGGTTCTCGATAAGATGGGCGTCTCCACGCTCACCAAGAATTTCGTGCTGGTACTGAACGAGAAGCGCCGTATGTTCGCGCTGCTCGACATCATCCGTGCCTTCGACGCCATGGTCGCGCGCAACCGCGGCGAAGTGCAGGCGACCGTCACATCGGCCCGCGCCCTCGGCGATGCGGAGATGACGGAGCTGCGCGCCATCCTGAAATCCAAGCTCGGCCGCGAGCCGCGCATTGAAACCAAAGTCGACCCTTCCCTTCTCGGTGGTCTCATCGTGAAGGTTGGGTCTCGCATGATCGATTCGTCGCTGCGTACGAAGCTCAACGGAATTCGTACCGCCATGAGAGGAAACTGAAATGGATATCCAGCCCGCAGAAATCTCCGCCATCCTGAAGCGCGAGATCCAGAATTTCGGTGTCGAAGCCGAAGTCTCGGAAGTCGGACAGGTTCTGTCCGTTGGTGACGGTATTGCCCGCGTCTACGGCCTCGACAACGTCCAGGCCGGCGAAATGGTCGAATTCCCCGGCGGCATCCGCGGCATGGCGCTGAACCTCGAAAGCGACAACGTCGGCGTCGTTATCTTCGGTTCGGACAACGCGATCCGCGAAGGCGACACCGTCAAGCGCACCAACGCGATCGTGGACGTGCCGGTCGGCAAAGGCCTGCTCGGCCGCGTGGTCGACGCGCTCGGTCAACCGATCGACGGCAAGGGCGAACTCAGCAGCGTCGCCGAACGCCGCCGCGTGGACGTGAAAGCCCCCGGCATCATTCCGCGCAAGTCGGTGCATGAGCCGGTGCAGACGGGCCTCAAGGCCATCGACTCGCTGATCCCGGTCGGCCGCGGCCAGCGCGAACTGATCATCGGCGACCGCCAGACCGGCAAGACCGCCGTCGCGATCGACACCATCATCAACCAGAAGCAGATCAACGCCGGCACGGATGAGAGCGCCAAGCTCTATTGCATCTACGTCGCCATCGGTCAGAAGCGCTCCACCGTCGCGCAGATCGTCAAGACGCTCGAAGACGCCGGTGCGATGTCGTACACGACCGTCGTTGCGGCGACCGCGTCGGACTCCGCGCCGCTGCAGTTCCTCGCGCCGTTCTCCGGTTGCGCGATGGGTGAGTGGTTCCGCGACAACGGCATGCACGCCCTGATCATCTACGATGATCTTTCCAAGCAGGCCGTTGCCTACCGTCAGATGTCGCTGCTGCTGCGCCGCCCGCCGGGCCGCGAAGCCTATCCGGGCGACGTGTTCTATCTGCACTCCCGCCTGCTTGAGCGCGCTGCGAAGCTGAACGAAGAAAACGGCTCCGGTTCGCTGACCGCCCTGCCCGTCATCGAGACGCAGGCCAACGACGTCGCGGCGTACATCCCGACCAACGTGATCTCCATCACCGACGGTCAGATATTCCTTGAGACCGACCTGTTCTTCCAGGGCATCCGTCCGGCGGTGAACGTCGGTATCTCGGTGTCGCGCGTGGGTTCGTCGGCGCAGATCAAGGCGATGAAGACCGCTGCCGGTCCGATCAAGTCCGAGCTCGCGCAGTACCGCGAGATGGCCGCCTTCGCGAAGTTCGGTTCCGACCTCGACGCCGCAACGCAGCGCATGCTTGCGCGCGGTGAGCGTCTCACCGAGCTCCTGAAGCAGCCGCAGTACAAGCCGTTCGCGGTCGAAGAGCAGGTTGTCGTGATCTATGCCGGCACCCGCGGTTATCTCGATACCGTCGCCGTCAACAAGATCGGCGCCTATCAGGAAGCCCTCATCTCGAAGCTGAAGACCTCGCAGCCGGAAATCCTCGACGGCATCCGTACCCAGAAGGCGCTGACGCCGGAGCTGGAGACGAAGCTGAAGAGCGCGCTGGAAGACTTCGGCAAGACGTTCGCGGCCTAACGGAAAGACTGAACCGCCATGGCAACCGTCAAGGAGATGCGCGTTCGTATCGGAAGCGTGAAGTCCACGCAGAAGATCACGAAAGCGCTGCAAATGGTGGCCGCAGCCAAACTGCGCCGCGCGCAGGATGCGGCGCAGGCCGCCCGTCCGTTCGCGGAGAAGATGAGCGCTGTCGTCGCCAATCTTGCCGGCGGCATGGAAGGCAATTCCGGCGCCCCTGCTCTTCTCGCCGGCAACGGCAAGGATCAGGTTCATCTGCTGATCGTGATGACGGCCGACCGCGGTCTGTGCGGCGGCTTCAACTCGAACATCGTGCGTCTGGCGCGTCAGCAGATCGCTGCGCTGCTCCGCGATGGCAAGCAGGTGAAGATCATCACCGTCGGCCGCAAGGGCCGCGACCAGCTCAAGCGCCAGTACGGCAACATGATCGTCGAAGGCTACGACTTCATGGGCGTCCGCCAGATCGGCTTCGGCGAGGCTGTTCCGATCGGCGCGAAGATCCTGTCGATGTTCGAAGCCGGTGAGTTCGATGTCGCGACGATGATCTACTCGCGCTTCCAGTCGGTGATCGCACAGGTCCCGACGGCGCAGCAGTTGATCCCCGCGTCGGTTGAGAAGACCAGTGGTCCGACCGCGAACTACACGTTCGAGCCGGACGAGAACGAAATCCTCGCCGAGCTTCTGCCGCGCAACCTGACCGTCCAGATCTTCCGGGCCTTGCTCGAGAACGTCGCCGGTGAAATGGGCGCCAAGATGACCGCGATGGACAACGCCACGCGCAACGCCGGCGATCTCATCAACGCGCTCACCATTCAAATGAACCGTACACGCCAGGCGAAGATCACGACGGAGCTGATTGAAATCATCTCCGGCGCCTCCGCCCTCTGATCCGCTCTTAGAGAAAGAGAACGACCATGTCCGCTACCGGTACCCCTGGAAACACCAAAGGCCGCCTCACGCAGGTGATCGGCGCCGTCGTCGACGTCGAGTTCGAGGGCGAACTGCCCGCGATCATGAACGCGCTGGAGACGAAGAACACCGACCCGCGCACCGGCGAGCAGATCCGCCTCGTGCTCGAAGTCGCGCAGCATCTCGGCCAGAACGCCGTGCGCGCCATCGCGATGGACTCGACCGAAGGTCTGGTCCGCGGCGCCGAAGTCGTCGACACCGGTGCCCCGATCCGCGTTCCGGTTGGTCCGGCCACCCTCGGCCGCATCATGAACGTCATCGGCGAGCCGATCGACGAAGCCGGCCCGATTGCCCAGACCCACATGGCGTCGATCCACCGCGAAGCTCCGAGCTTCGATGAGCAGGCGGGCGCGGCCGAAGTCCTCGTCACCGGCATCAAGGTCATCGACCTGCTCTGCCCCTACACCAAGGGCGGCAAGATCGGCCTGTTCGGCGGCGCCGGCGTCGGCAAGACCGTGACGATGCAGGAGCTGATCAACAACATCGCGAAGGCCTACGGCGGCTACTCCGTGCTGGCCGGCGTTGGTGAGCGCACCCGCGAAGGCAACGACCTCTATCACGAGATGATCGACTCCAAGGTCAACATCGACCCCAAGACGGGTTCGACCGAAGGCTCGAAGTGCACGCTCGTCTACGGCCAGATGAACGAGCCGCCAGGCGCCCGCGCCCGCGTCGCGCTGACCGGCCTCGCGCAGGCCGAATACTTCCGCGACGTCGAAGGCAAGGACGTGCTGCTGTTCATCGACAACATCTTCCGCTTCACCCAGGCAGGTTCGGAAGTGTCGGCGCTTCTCGGCCGTATCCCGAGCGCGGTGGGTTATCAGCCGACCCTCGCCACCGAGATGGGCAACCTGCAGGAACGCATCACCTCGACGACCAAAGGTTCGATCACCTCGGTGCAGGCCATCTACGTGCCGGCCGACGACATGACCGACCCGGCGCCGGCCACCGCGATGGCGCACTTGGATGCGCGTACCGTTCTGTCCCGCGATATCGCCGCGCTCGCGATCTTCCCGGCCGTTGACCCGCTCGACTCCTCGTCGCGCATCATGGACCCGAACATCATCGGCGAAGAGCACTACACCGTCGCCCGCCGCGTGCAGGAAGTGCTGCAGCAGTACAAGGCGCTGAAAGACATCATCGCCATCCTGGGCATGGACGAACTGTCGGAAGAGGACAAACTGGTCGTGGCGCGCGCGCGCAAGATCCAGCGCTTCCTCAGCCAGCCGTTCTTCGTGGCCGAAGTGTTCACCAACCTGCCGGGCGTGTTCGTCCAGCTGGCCGACACGATCCGCTCGTTCAAGGCGATCGTCGACGGTGAGTTCGACCACTTGCCGGAGCAGGCGTTCTACAACGTCGGTACGATCGAAGACGCCGTGGCCAAGGCCCAGGCGATGGCGGCGGAAGCGGCGTAACGATGGCTGAAGGGATCGCATTCGATCTGGTGGCGCCGGAGCGCCTTCTGCTCACGACGGAAGCCGAAATGGTGACCGTGCCGGGGTCGGAAGGCTATCTCGGCGTGCTCAAGGGCCATGAGCCCCTGATCACAACCCTGCGCGCCGGCATGATCGACGTGAAGGGCCTCGACGGCAGCGACAC
>DATAHD010000092.1:0-27064 GCA_036263395.1 Rhizomicrobium sp.
CGTTGGCCACCGGTCAAGATCACCGCGATACTCGGGCATTTCAAAGTTCACGCCGGAGATCTTCCGTCTGACGCCCCGTTTATTTCCAAGCCCTACCAACCAACGCAAGTGGCGAATGCCATTCGCGACCTCGTTTCTGCCGCCTAGAGTTTGACGCTGATATTGGCGTTCGATGCGACGAGGTTGAACGGAGAAGGGCTTTGAGGTCAAAGGCCCCACATTCCTGCGAGTCCATACTGAGAAATTCTATACAGACCTGCGTCTGCAAGGCGTCGTAAGATTAACGTTCGAGACCGTTTATCGCGAGCACAACCGCAACATACCGAACTCCCAGTGTTCGCTTTCTAGCGCGCTGCTGCCGCCAAGATTTCGATCTCACACAGGATGTCCGGGTTCGCTAAAGCGGAGACGCAGAAGCCGGTCGCCGCCGCTCGGTGTAAGCCAAGCACTTCGCTGCGCACTTTCGGATGTACCTTCAAATCGTCCTGCCGGACGACAATGGTCGTGACCTTTACGATGTCGGTTAATGTCATGCCCGCTGAGTCGAGGATCGCGGCGATGTTCGCCCAGCTCTGCCGCAACTGCGCCTCGATGCCTTCGGCAAGCGAGCCATCGGGCCGGATGCCGATTTGGCCCGAGACCGTCAGCATGCGCGTCCCGGCGGGGATCTCGACCGCGTGTGTGTAGGCCCCAAGCGGGGCGTAAATGGCCGCGGGGTCGTGGCACTTGATCATGGTGATGGCCTAGGAATTCCGCCGGGCATAGACGCGATTAAAGCTCGGTCAGCTGACGGGAGCGGGGGGAAGACGGCCGCGCCGGCTTGCTATCGTCGTTCATCTTCTTATCGACGAAGCTCGCTACATTCTCAGCGTTGCGTACTACATGGGCGCGCACGACCCTGTCGGTTCCGTCGACATCGCGCCGGCGCAATTCATCCATGATCAGATCGTGCTCGAAGCCGAGCATTTCCTGTTCCTGATTGCCGAGCGAATAAGCGAGCAGATAGGGTCGGTGGATCAGCCGAAGCCGCGTGATTTCCTTCACGAGGTGCTTGCGCCCGCTGAGTTCATAAAGATAGAGGTGGAATTCGTCATGACGCTCGAGATATTTGCGGTAATCGCTCTCACAGCTTCGCGAGCGGTCAAGCAGGTACTCGAGCTCTGCGATGTTCTCGTTGGTAATGACGTTGACGGCGAGCCGCGAGGCATAGCCTTCGAGCAGCGCCCGCATCTCGGAAAGATCAATTATCTCCTCTCCGGTGTAACCGCGGACGGTGGCGCCACGGTTCGCGATGAGCTGAAGAAAGCCTTCTGCGTCGAGCTGGTAGATGGCATCGCGCACCGGCATGCGGCTGACGCCGAGCAATTCGGCGATCGCCTCGGGCCTGACCCGGGCGCCGGCTGGCATATACCCGCCGACGATAGCGTCCCGGATATGCAGGTAAGCCAATCGCTGTGCCGAAATGTCCTTGGTCATCGACTCCCCTTCGCTAGGTTTACACGGGACACAGCTCGATCCAAATCAGTAATACTGGATTCTCGTATCCAATTTGTGCCAAGCTGCCGACGGAAGCAATAGAGAAAAAGCCCACAATGTTCGACTTTATCCTCCGGAACGGCCAGGTGGTATCGCCTGCCGGCGCCGAAACGCGCGACCTGGCCATCACGGACGGCCGAATAACGGCTCTGCTCAGGCGGGGAGAAGAGGCTTCCGCGCGGGAGATTCTCGATCTCGGCGGGCAGATAGTCTTGCCGGGGCTGGTCGACGCCCACGTCCATTTCCGCGAGCCGGGCCTAGTCTACAAGGAGGGTTTCGAGAGTGGCAGCGCGGCGGCCGCAGCGGGCGGCGTCACCACTGTCATGGTCATGCCGACCGACAATCCAATGACCACGACGCCGGATCTCTTTTTAGAAAAGAAGGAGCTCGCGGACGGGCATACCCACGTCGACTACGCCCTGCAGGCAGGCCTCGGCCCGGACGTGACCCATGTCCGCGCGCTGGCGGAACTCGGTGCCATCTCCTTCGAAGTTTTCATGTCCGACCTCGCGCCGCCGATGCTGACGGACCGCAGCAGCGACTTGCTGGCGGTGCTCAAGGCCGTGCGCGAAGCCGGCGCAGTCGCGGGCATCACGCCGGGCGACGACAGCATCGTTCAAGCAATGACGGCGGCCGAGGGCAAAGCCATCAGTGACCGCCGCTCCTTCATGCGCACGCGCCCGACCGTTGCAGAGGCGATCGGTCTCGCGCGGGCTTGCGTCGCGGTACGCCACGTGGGGGTCGAAGCGCATATTCGCCAGATCAGCTGTGCCGATAGCGTCAGCGTGTTGCGTGCGCTGGCGCCGAGGCATCTCTCAAGCGAAGTCACGCCGCACAACCTGTGGCTCGCGGAGGACGAATTGGTGCGCCAAGGACCGGTCGCCAAGGTCGTACCGCCGCTGCGACCGCAAGCCGACCTCGAAGCTGTTCGCGAGGCGCTGCGCGAGGACATCGTTCAGATGGTTGCGACCGATCACGCCCCGCATACGGCCCAGGAAAAGCTGGCCGGCACTGACGATATTACGAAAGCGCCCGGTGGCTTCCCTGGCGTGCAGACGTTCCTGCCGGTCTTATTGCGTCTGGTCGGCGAGGGCGTGCTGACCTACCAGGATTTGGCCCGAGTCGGTTCGCGAGCGCCGGCGCGGCGCTTCGGTCTTTTCCCGCGTAAGGGGACATTGCAGGTCGGCTCGGATGCGGACATCGTCGTGATCGATCCGCGGCGGCCCTTTACGGTCCGCAATGCCGATCAATTGAGTAAGGCGGCGATGACGCCCTTTGACGGCATGGCTGTGCCGGCGACGCCAGCCATGGTTTTCCTGCGCGGCACCAAGATCGCGCAAGACGGCAAGCTGGTCGATGGCCGCGTCAAACGCGGCAAATTCATCGCGCGGCCGAAGTGAGGCGAAGGCGCGTGGCGACCGTCACGCAAAACGCGCAATCAGCTTCTCGGTCGCATCCGCCAGCACCTGACAGCCAAGCACGATATCGGCGTCTGCGGTATTTTCGGTGATATCGTGGCTGCGGCCACCAATGCTGGGTATGAACATCATCGCGCTTGGGATTTGCGCGGTGAGAAACATCGCGTCGTGACCGGCGCCGCTCGGCATCGAAAGCGGTTTGTCGCCGTTCGCGATGGCAGCCTCGGTCAGTGCGGCGCCCAGCGTGGACGACATGGCTGCCGGCGCAATACGGGCGGTCGGCACTGCTTCGACCTTGACCTGCCCGCGCGAAGCTTCGTCCACCCAACCGATGAACGACCGCTCGAGCGCATCGAGTGTTTCGGACGCGGTGTCGCGGAATTCGAGCGTCATTTCAGCCTGGCTCGGCACGACATTCGCCGCGCCCGGATGCAGCGCGAAGGTGCCGACATTCCATACCGTGTCCGGCCCTCCGATCTTGGGAAACTCCCTTTCGGTCCGTACCGCCAGATTGAACAGTGTGGCAGCGGCATCTTTGCGCATTCCCATGGGCGTCGTGCCTGCGTGGTCAGCCTGACCGCGCGCGGTAACCCGGAATCGCCGGATGCCGACGATACCGGTGACCACGCCGACCTTCGTGCCGGAGGCCTCGAGCCGCGGGCCTTGCTCGATATGTGCCTCGAGGAAGGCGACCTGCCGTTCGCGATCGAGACGGATCAGCGGCGCTTCGTTGGCCAAAGCGGAGAGCGACTCGGCCAGGGCCGCGCCGGTCTTGGATTTCGCGGTGGTCGTGTCGCGCTCGTCGAGTACGCCGCAGAACGAGCGGGAGCCGAGGCAGGGCAAATACGTGCCTTCTTCGTCTGAAAACGACACGACATCGATACCGACCGGCGCGGTTCTTCCGCTCTCGCGCCAAGCACGGGCGATCTCGAGGCCATAGATCACGCCCAGCGCACCGTCGAGCCAACCGCCGCGCGGCACCGTGTCCGTGTGCGACCCGATCAGGATGGCTTTATCCACCTTTGGATCTCGCCCGAAGACGTTGCCGTAGCGGTCCATCGTCGCGTCCAGCGCTATCTCGCGCAATTTGCCGCAGAGCCAGCGCCGCGCCTCGATGTCCTCAACAGACAGTGCGACACGATCGACACCGGTTTGAAATTTTCCGAACGCGGATAGGGTGCGGAGATCGGCGATCAGCCGCCCGCCGTTGATGCGCAGCATAGTAGATCTCTCCGGATTAATGTGAGCCGGACTGCTCGATGAACTGCCGCAAACGCGTGAGGCCATCGCGAAGCTGCGCGTCTTCGATTGTGAAGGCAATGCGAACGTAGCGATCGCAACTTGGACCGAAAGTGACACCCGGGACGACAGCTGCGTCCGCGGCCAGCAGGAACGACTTCGCAAATTCGAGAGAGGAGCGGCCGGTCGAGCTCACGTCTATCAACGCATAGAAAGCGCCGTGCGGTACGACCGGCAACAGGCCGGAATTGCCGAACACATCCACGACGATGTCGCGGCGGCGCTTGAATGTGTCGCGGAATTCGCTCACCGAGCTCTGATCACCGGACAAGGCCGCTTCGCCTGCCTTCTGCGAGATCGTCGAGGCGCAGCTCGTCACCGGCTCCTGAAGCCCGGTGACTATGGATGCAAGCTCTGGAGGGCAGACGAGCCAGCCGAGCCGCCAGCCCGTCATGGCGTAGGTCTTGGAAAATCCCGAGACGACGAAGAGACGGTCTTCCGGCACGATACCCGCGGCGCTGACATGCTCGCCTTCGAAGACGATGTCCTCGTATATCTCGTCGCTCACCACATAAATGCCGCTTCGTCGCGCAATTTCGCCAATGCGTTTCATCAGCGCCGTCCCAAATACGGCGCCGCTCGGATTCCCCGGAGTGTTGATCAGAATGGCTTTGGTGCAAGGCGTGATCAGGCGCTCGATCTCGTCCGGATCGGGCAGGAAGCCACGCGAGGCGGGTTGGTTGAAGCGCACAGGCTTCGCCCCTGCGAGATGGGTTATGGCTTCGTAGTTGGGCCAGCCGGGGTCGGGGATCAGGACTTCGTCGCCCGCATCGACGACCGCCATCAACGAAGAATATAGTGCGCCGATCGCGCCAGTCGTGATGACGATCTGGTCCGCTGTGACCGAGGTGTTCCAGCGGCTCGAGCACCGTTCGGCGACGAGCTTGCGCAGAGACGGCAATCCGGCGTTGGAACTGTATTTGGTCCAGCCCTGCCGGACTGCTTCGAAGGCACCGTCGACGATCGCAGGTGGTGTCGAGAAATCGGGCTCGCCGATCTCCATGTGAATGACGCTAGGCCGCGTTGCGGCCATGGTCATGATTTCGCGGATCGCGGAACGAGGCATGCCTGCGGCGCGCGTCGAAGGCGGCCGCGTTGCGGCCGCGACAGAACTAGACATGAAACAGCTTTCCAAGGTCAGGAATGGAAACGAAGTCGGTCTTGTTAGATTTATTCACCGCGCGCATGGCGCTCCAGAGAATCGTCTGGTTGGACGTCAACACCGGCAGCCCGAACTCACGCTCGAGTTCAGCCAGCACGCCGAAGCAGGGCAAATCGGTCGCCAAGAGCACAATCGCCTCGGCGTCCTTGCGATCGAGCGTGGCGACGAAATCGCGGATTTCCCGGGACGTGACCTTTGGCACGTCCGTCATCTTCAGAATGTCGAGGGTCCGGTCACTGGCGAGCTGGTAACCGCGCGCTGCGAAGAAGGGCGGCGCCAATGCATGGATCGGTGCGGGGTAGGGCGTGCCGAGCGCGAAGCGGGTCACGCCGAGCGCGGTCAGGGCGTCACGAAGCGCGGTCCACGCAGAAACGGCCGCCGTTTGCGAGCGCTTTTCGATCTCGGCGACCTTCGCCTCGTTCCACCCCGGCTCCATGATGAAGGTGGTGACCATGTCGCAATAGGCGATCACATCGACGCCGGTCGCGGCGAGCTCGTCGACCGCGCGGTCGACATTCTCTTCCATTGCCCGCACCGCCTCGGGCGTCAGGTTGCCGCGCGCGAGGATGCGGGTCGAATAGAGCGCAAACCCGGGCGGGAGCTTCGACCACCACTCAGGCTCCAGGACCGAATTGTTTGCCGGGATGATCGCCCCGAGCCGTCCGTTTCGGCCGAAACCGCCACCTAAGGGGGAAATGGCACGTCTCCAAACTGGATACAGTGATCCAATTTGAGGTGGAATTCGGGGGCTTGTCAAGCAGCGGACGTGGGGGGGCACAGGAGCGAGTAAGCGCCCGATGCGATTTAAGGCCTTTCGAGGCCTGTGTTATAGATGACGGTCATTTGGATTCTCACCGTGAACGATTTCGCGAGCGCCGAGCAGCAAGCCTACGTCTACATCCAGGATCAGATCGTCTCTGGCGTTCTGCCGGGCGGCAGCCGTTTGCGCCCTGAGGAAATCTCGAAGGCGCTCGGGATCAGCCGCATGCCAGTCCGGGAGGCGATCCGGCAACTCTCAGCGGAAGGCTATGTGACGCTACGGGCCAATCGGGGGCCGGTGGTGACGAGCCGGACACCGCAGCAGGTGCTTGAGCTCTTCGAAATCCGCTCGGCTCTGGAGGGCCTCGCCTTGGCTATCGCGGCCAAGCGCGTCACGCCGGGCAATATCCAGGAGATGAAGGTCGAGTTGGCGCGCCTGCGCAAGCTGGAGACGGACATCCTCGCCTGGGTCGACCACCACGACGCCTTCCACGACATGCTGTGCCGGTTCAGCGGCCGCACCTACCTGTGCGCGGAAATCCAGCGCTTGCGGCTCGCCATCAAGCCGTACCTACGGCACTACGCGAAGGGCCACAGCAACCCCGAAGTCAAAGGCCATGAGCACGAGCACATCATCGAGGCGCTGCAGAGCGGTGACTCGAAACGCTCGGAGACCGTCATTCGTGCTCATGTGATGGCCAACGCGGAGGCGATCGCCAATTGCCTTCCCTCAGCGAGAGGCGAGGGCGCACAAGAGGCCCTCCGTCCGTCCGTCGAAGCCGACGCGGCGGGCGAGCCGCTCAAGCGCGTGGCGGGCAGGCGGCGCTAGTCGTCAGGTCACTTCGTCAATCGCCGCCAATTTCAATCTCGGTCCCGATGCCGCGTTCCGCGGCGCGCCGCGCCATATGCTGCGCGGTGACGAGGTCCTGAATCGGAACGCCGATCGACTTATAATATGTGATCTCGTCATCCGATGTGCGGGGCGGGCGGGCGCCGCTGACGACTTCGGCGATTTCGGCAACCTCATCCTGCTTGATGATGCCTTCCGCGACGGGCTGCATAAAATCTCCGGCGTCGTGAAGGCAGTCGGCTCGGCTGTCGATGACAAGCTTTGAGGCGCGTTTCACGGTCTCGCTGTCGACCTCACGCATTGTCGTATCGTAAGCCCCGACCGAGGCGACAAAGGTGCCAGGCCGCAGCCACGCGCCGTTGACGACGGGCTTTTCCGAGGTGGTCGCCGCGACGACAATATCCGATTGGCGGACTGCGGCTTCACGGTCCTCGACGAGCCGGATGTCCTTCGGGATACGGCCACCGGCCTTTGACATGCGCTCGATGAATTCGTTGGCGCGTTGAGGACTGCGCGTCGACAGAAACACTGTCTCGATCTTGAAGAGCTCGGCCAAAGCTTCGAGCTGGTTGCGGGCCACACGGCCGGCGCCGATGATGGTCAGCACCTTGCTGTTCTTGCGCGCGAGATAACGTGCGGCAAGGCCAGTGCCGGCGCCGGTCCGCAGGTCGGTAAGGTATCCCGCTTCCAACACCGTTCGCGGATGCCCGGTTTCGCCATCGAACAGGCAAACCAGGCCGCTCATCCGGACGACCCCGTGCTTGTCGTTGTCGTAGAAGTCAGAAATCACCTTGATGCCGTAGCCGCGCCCTTCGCGCAGGAAGCACGGATTGAAGATTGCTACGCCAGGCGGGTTTTCCGACGATGCGGTGCTGCGCAGCCCTTCGATCGAGCGGCCCTCCGCCAGCAGGGCGAAGGCTTCGCTTTGAATGTCGATCGCCGCAGCCATGTCTAGCACGGTCCGGCAATCGGATTCGGACAGGATGCGGAGCTTCATTGAAGGTGACTCTCTAGTTGCCGTTAGGTAAGTAGCGGGATCTCATGGCACGCGGCCGAGCGCGCGAAGAATACGTTCAGGCGTCATCGGGATTTGCGTGATCAGGGCTCCGAGCGGCGCCAGGGCATCGTTGACAGCGTTGAGTACGGCAGCGGACGAGCCGGCCGTGCCGGCCTCGCCGACGCCTTTGGCGCCGAGAATGCTGCCGGCGAGCGGCACGTTCACATGGTCGACAAGGATGTCAGGCATTTCGAATGACATCGGCACCAGGTAGTCAGCCAGCGTCCCGGTCGTGAGCTCGCCCGCATCGCCGTAGAGGATCTCCTCGTAAAGCGCGGCTCCGATGCCCTGCACGACGCCGCCACGGATCTGACCCTCGGCAATCATCGGGTTGATCAGCGTTCCGGCATCATGGACGACGACATGTTCGAGCAAGGTGACGAACCCGGTCTCGGCATCGACTTCGACGTATGAACCTTGGATGCCGTTGCTGATGACGAAGGGCTGGCGACGTGGCACGTAGTGGCGGACAACGGAGAATTCGGGCTGCAGATCGGGCGGCAGCAGGTCCTGGCGGAAGTAGCCGATGCGTGCAGTTTCGGCGATCGTCATTCGCTCGGTGCCATCGGCTGCGTTGACGATCGCGCCATTGCGGATGGCGAGATCCGAGGGGCGAGCCTGGAGGATGCTCGCGGCGACGAGCAAAACATTGTCGCGCAGGGCCTCGGCGGCACGATAGGCCGCCTCGCCGCCCATCGCAGCGCCGCGTGACGCCCACGCTCCTCCGCCATAGGGCGCGTTCTCGCTGTCGCCGCTGATGACGGAGACATCGTCAAAAGGAATGCCGAGGACCGCGGCCACAACCTGGCCAATGGCGTTGTCGGTGCCCTGGCCCTGGTCGCTGACGCTGGGAAAGCAGCGCACCTTGCCCGACGGCTCGAGCTTGACATGGACACCGTCCTGCGCGCTGACCCGCGCGCCGCCTTTGCCGTAATATTCAGGGCCCGTGCCGCTGAGTTCGACGAAGCTGGCAATCCCGATGCCGCGATAAATTCCCGACTTCCTCAAGGCTTCCTGTTCGGCGCGCCGTTCGTCGTAGCGGACAAGCTTCGCGAATTTTTCGAGGCACGCGTGCTGCGAGAGCGCGTCGAAGACGAACCCGCCGTGCGACTTGTACGGATATGCGTTGTCGGGGATGTAGTTGCGGCGGCGGATCTCCAGCGGGTCGATCCCCAGCTTGCGCGCGGCTTGATCAACCAAGGACTCGGTGACCGCAACGGCGATCGGATGCCCGACGGACCGGTAGTGGCCGACCAGGTTCTTGTTCTGCAGCACCATCGTGAGCTGCGAACGGTAGGCCTCCAGCGCATATGCGGCCCCCGACAGACGAAGCACGTGGCTGCCTTCACCGATGCTGGAGCGGGGATATTGCGAATAGGCGCCGACGCCGAAACAATCGTCGACGTCGAGGCCGGTGAAGCGGCCGTCCCTGTCAACAGCGAGACGGGCCCGCACATTGTGGTCGCGGGCGTGGATGTCGGTCGATAGAGACTCGACGCGGTCTGCGACGAATTTGACTGGCCGGTTCACAATCTTGCTGAGAATGCAGGTCGCAAGCTCGTCGCCGTAAAGCTGCTGCTTTATTCCAAACGCGCCGCCCACGTCGGGCGTGTTGACGCGGACCTTGTTCTCGTCGAGCCCGAGCAGGCGAGAATAGATGTCCTGTTGCTGCGACGGTGACTGATGCGATTGATGCACGGTGAGCCCGCGATCGGCCGCCTGGTAGTCGGCAACGATGCTGCGCGGCTCGAGAGCAACGCCGGTGTGGCGGCCGAAGCGGAATTCGCCGCCAATGACGTGTTCGCTCTTCGAAATGGCGGCATCGACGTCGCCGGTCGCCACCGTGCCCTGGTACGAGATGTTGCTGCCGAGCTCGGCATGAATGACAGGTGCGTCCTCGGTCATGCCGAAGCGCCCGTCGCTCACCGCGTCGAGCGGCTCCCATTCGATGACGATGAGTTCGGCGGCGTCTTCGGCATGCGCGCGCGTGTCGGCGACGACGGCAACGACCGGCTCTCCCTGGAAGCGCGCGACATCGACAACCATCGGCCACTGGCGCGGTGCGCGCATGCCGGCGAACAGTTCATGCACGGCGCTGTATGATTGGGTGTGCTCGGCAACCTCTTTGCCGGTGATGACGCGGATCACGCCCTCGCCTTGTTTAGCGACTTCCGCATCGATCGACACTAAGCGCGCATGCGGATGCGGGCTGCGCACGAAGACGGCGTGCGCCATGCGAGGCAGGACGATATCGTCCGTATAACGGCCGCGGCCTTCAAGGATGCGTCGGGCGCGCGGCCGCGCGAGGCTGGCGCCGATCGGCTGCGGCAGTGTCGATTGGGTCATCGGGCGATCCCGCGCTTCTCGGCCACCGCCATGATGGCGTCGATGATCGGCTGATAGCCCGTGCAGCGGCAGAAATTGCCCGACAGGTGCTCGCGAACGCCTTCTCGCGTCAGGGACGCTGACTGGCTCAGTAACTCATCCGCGGTAAGCAGCATGCCGGCAGTACAGAAGCCGCATTGCAGAGCATTGCGCTGATGAAATTCCTGCTGAAGATCGCGCAAGTGGCCACCATCGGAACGGCCTTCGATGGTTTCCACGGTGGCGCCGTCCGCTTGCACCGCGAGCATCAGGCAGCCGCGCGTGATTCGGCCATCGACGCGCACCGTGCAGGCGCCGCAGACGCCGTGTTCGCAGCCGACATGGCTGCCGGTCAGGGCCAGATCGTCCCGCAGGAAGTCGACCAGATTGGTGCGCGCGCGGACGCGGCGCGTCACCCGTTCGCCGTTGACAGTCAAGCTAATGTCGGCGCAATCGTCCATTTCAGTCTACCGCGTCATCTAATTGTGCCAACGCACGGCCGAGCAGGACGCGCGCCAAGTGCAGGCGGGCCTCCGAGCTGGTTTGATTATCGGATGGCGGCTCGAGTGCTTTCGCCAGCGTCGCTTGCGCGGCCGCAATTCCCTCTTTCAGGTTTGCGGCCGAGAGGAGCGCCTTTTCCGCAGCGTCAATACGCATCGGGCGATCAGCGATGCCGAACATCACGACCCGTATGTCCGCAAAGCGCCGCGCATTGAGACGGGCGCGCGCGGCTGCGCCAACAATGGCGAAGTCGCCGTGGCGGCGCGAGAACTCGGCAAAGGCGTGCCGCCAATCCGGCCCCGCGATTGGAAACTCGATCTTGGTCAACAACTCGTCCGGTTCGAGAGCCGTTTCGAAGGTGCTGCGGAAGAACCCGTCGGCCGGGACTGTCCGCTGGCCGCGCGTGCTTTCGAGGATCATGCGAGCGTCGAGCGCCAGGCAGCAGGCAGGCATCTCAGCCGCAGGATCGGCGGTCGCCAAGCTGCCGCCTATGGTGCCACGATTACGTATTGCGGCATGGGCCACGAAGGGCAGGGCATCGGCGATAAGGCCGAGATGCTGTCGAATGATCGGAGAGTCCTGGATGTCGCGATAGCGCGTGAGCGCGCCGATGCGCACGGTCGATTGATCGACGGAGATGCCGGCCATTTCCGCGACGGGATTGATGTCGACCAACACTGCGGGATTGGCCAGCCGCAAGTTGAGGACCGGCATCAGGCTCTGTCCGCCGGCCAAAATGCGAGCGTCTGCGCCGTGCTCAGCCAGCATGGCGCAAGCATCGGCAATCGATCGCGCACGAAGATATCGAAACGCCGGGGCTTTCATAGACGCAAGTCCGCTCCGTCAGTGGTTGCCGACGTAGCGATTGAGGCCGATATCCGCGGCCCAGGTTTTGCGATGGGCCTCCATCAGATAGGGCATCAAGCGGGCATTACGCGAGACGACGGCGTCGATGTCCTTCCACAATTCCTTCATCAACTCGGCGACCTCTTCGCGCAGCGCACGTTCGTCTATGGTGGTTATCTTGCGGTCGCGCACGACGAACCGGCCATCGACCATCACGCTCTCGACGCTGCGTCCGGCTTCCGTAAACACCACTTGCCTGGCGACGCTGTTCAAAGGCACGAAGGAGGGATCGGTCAAGTCAATGATTGAGAGATCGGCGGCCATGCCAGCCTTCAGGGCCCCAACCTTGTCCTGCATTCCGGCCGTGCGCGCACCGCCGATGGTGGCTGACCAGATCGCGTCCGAGGCGGTGGGGGGGCCCGGTTCGGGGTCTGTGATCGCGGCCAGCGACGCGAACATCTTCATCGACTGGAACATGTTCTGCGCATCGCTGCAGCTGCAATTATCGCATCCCAGCCCGACGTTGACCCGCTTATTCATGTAGGAGCGGATCGGCGCGACACCGCTCCGCGTCTTGAGGTTGCCGACGGGGTTGAGTGCGACATTCGTGCCAGCGTTGCCGAGCTTCTCGATTTCCGGCTGGGCCATCCAGACGCTGTGCGCCAGCGTGAGATTCGGCGAAAGCAAGCCGGTGCGCTCCAGATAGTTGATCAGCGAGCCGCCGTCCTTGGCGTGCGACTGGCGGGCGATCAGCGTCATCGCCTTCGACTCGTAGATGTGCGTATAGACCGGCAGGTTCTCGTTCTTCGAAAACTCCGCGAGCGACTCGAGCAGGCCGGCGCTGCAGCGTTCGGGGCTTGAAGGGCCGAGCGCCCATGTGATGCGGGGGTGGCGGTCTTTATGAGTCTTGTAGAGCTTGCGGACGAGCGTCGGCAGGTCGATCCCTTTGTACGGCTCGACCGCGCCCGAGAGGATGCCGCGCTGCTCGGCCGGCACGACCTCGTCCCAAAATGGAATCGATTTGACGCCGGGCACGTCCGCGATTTGCAGAGCGAAGACGCAGCGAATGCCGACGTCCTCGTAGGCTTGCAGCATCGCCTCGAGGTGTTCCTCGTCGAACGGGTAGATGGTCGCGAGGTCCTGTACCGTGGTGATGCCTGACCGCAAGCATTCGATGGCGCCGAGCAGCACACGCGCTCGAATTTCCGCCTTGCTGCGCTTGGGATAGCTCGGCGGCAAGGCGCTCAGCACCCACAATTCGAGCGGTATCGTTTCGAACACGCCTTTGAGCAGGACGTCATGCGAATGGTAGTGCGCATTGACGAAGCCCGGCATCACGAGCCTGTCGGTCGCATCGATGGTTTCGTCGATCTGGCGTCCACCGAGTTCCGGGATCCGCTCGCTGCGCGCAAGCGCCTGCGCGATGCCAGCACGTACGGCCGCGATGACGCCATCTACAACCAGGACGTCGGCGATCGCCGGCATGTTCACATCGCCGTGCTGATCATACACGCGGCCGTTTTTGATCAGTACAACGGCCGATGGAGTTTCAGTTGACGTGGGCATGAAGGAGGCTGCCTTACTTGACCACGAAGAGCTTGCGCTCGACGTTGGTGAGGACCTCGTGGCCTGTCTCGGTGATCAACACGGTCTCGCTCAAGCCGACCCCGTACTCGCGATATTCAAATACCGCCGGCAGGAAATGGAAGACCATACCGGGCTGCAGTTCGCGCTTCTCACCGCCGCGGAGCATCATGGTGCGCGCTTCGCTCCAGTCCGGGGGCAGGGCTATGCCGATTGAATAGCCGGCCTTGTGCCGGAATTTGTCGCCATAGCCCGCATCCGCAATTACTTTGCGCGCAGCGTGGTCGACGTTCTCCGCCGGATTCCCAGGCCGGAGCTCTTTCAGGCCGGCATCGAGAGAGCGATTGCAGAGGTCGGTCAGGTCCTGAAACAGCTTCGGCGGCGTGCCGACATAGCCGATGCGCAGGGTCGCTGCGTGATATCGCTTGATGCTGGCGCCGACCTCGAAATAGACGGCGTCGTTCTGGTTAACCGGGTTACCTTCGGCCATGGCATGCGCCATCGTGTGCCGGACGCCCGAGTTGATCAGTGGCGGCAGGCCCGGAAACTCGCTGTGCATCTTGAAGAGGCCCTGATAGGCCGCGGCCATCAAGTCGTCTTCGGTGATGCCGGCGCGCAGGGCGGCGAGGGCACTCCGCATGCCTTCGGAGGCCGCTTTGCCGGCCTTTCGGCTGTAGGCCTGCTCTGCGGGAGATTTGATGAGCCGCATATTTTCGACGAGGAGGGAACTGTCGACCCAGCGGGTCGCCGGCAAGCGAACTTGCAGCTTCTCGAAATCGTCGATGGTCAGGTACCAGACGCTCTTGTCGACACCGACGCGCAGCTTGGTCCATCCGCGTTCGTTCATGACGCGCACGCAGGCGTCGAGATAGTTCTCCGTGTCCGGATAGAAGATTAGGTCGTCGAGCCAGCAGCTGCCCTGGAGCGCCGACTTCTCGATGAACCGGCCGAGATGGATGGGATCGCCCGACGCCGGCACGAACAGCGCCATGAACGAGTAGTAGCCGACCGTACGGTAGCCGCTCAGATAGTAGATGTTCTCCAGATTGTTGATCATGAGGATGTCGATCCCGCGGGCCGACATCTCTTTCTGAATGCGCGCTACGCGGGCGCGATACTCTTCAACAGGGAACGGCAGATCGTGGGGCTTCATGGCGGGCACCGGCCTCATCAACGTGGATTGTTGTATCCAGTTTTATTGTAGACACGCGCCTCAGCCGACTGCAACAACTCAGTTCGGAAGCGTTGTGCAGCGTTCGCGCGAGAGCAAAACTGGCGAAAAAATGCGGCACCTGCTGCTTTTTTCACCGCAGGAGTCGGACCGGGGCGCCAGCCTCCCGGGATTTGCGGTCGAATAGTCCACCGATACTTAAAGCGGCAATGTGCCGCGCAGCGGATCGCACGTGACTGCCAATCTCGGGCACGGGCCGAGCCCGGTGATCCGAAATCTCGAATTTATTGAGCCGGTTAGCCGCGGGCAATTTCCGTTCGGCGGCTGGCGCACGAAATTTGCAGGGCGTGCCGAAAGAACAGAATCGACTTTACGACAGACTGGATATTATGATCCAATAATCGTGGTGAGGGGCTCGCGCTTCACTCTCGAAGTAGGGCGTTCGCGCGAGAATGGCGATCGGCGCTGTGCCGAAGGCCGCAACGACAGGGGTTCGGCATATGGCGACTAGACGCGCATTCATGACCGGCTTGATGCTGGCGACGCTGCTCGGCGCAACGCAGCAGGCTATGGCCCAGGACAAGGTCATAAGGATTGGCGCACCGCTGCCGCTGACCGGCGCGCTCGCGCCGGAAGGTATCAAGCAGCAAGAGGGCTACGATCTGTGGGCTGAGGAAGTGAACAAGGCCGGCGGCATCAAGGTCGGTAATGACCGCTACAAGGTGCAGTTGGTCTATTACGACTACCAGTCGGCGACCCCTCGCGCCGTGCAGCTCACGGAGAAGCTGGCGAGCGAAGACAAGGTGAACTTCATCTTCTCGCCCTTCGGCTCGGGCGCCACCAAGGCATCGAGCAACGTCTCGGAAAAATACAAGATCCCGACCATTTCTTCGACCGGTTCGTCGGAGCAGGTCTATGATCAGGGCTACAAGTACCTGTTCGGCACGCTGAACAGCAATGTGGTCGTCTCCAAGGCGCTGACGAAATACTTCAAAGAAAAGGCGCCGAACGTCAAAAAGGTCGCGATCTACAGCCGCAACGACCTGTTCCCGCTGGCCCTGGCAACCAGCCTCGACGACGCGGCAAAGGCGGCCGGCTATCAGGTCATCTACTTCGAGAAATATCCGTTGAACGCCATGGATCACTCGGCGGCGTTGACCGAGCTGCGAGCCAAGGGCGCCGACTGGATCTATGTCAGCGGTTACACGGACGACTTGATCCGCATCCGCAAGCAGATGTCCGAAAACAAGGTCTCCGCGCCGGTCATCACGATGCTGGCAGGGCCGGCCTATCCGGAGTTCACCGAGTCGCTCGGCGATATCGCCAATGGCGTAACCAGCGTGACCTGGTGGCATCCGGCACTGCGCTTCAAGGAAAACGACGTCTTCGGCAGCACCGAGAATTTCGTCAAGCTGTTCCAGGCGAAGTACCACAAGGTCGCCGATTACGCGCAGGCTTCCTCGAGCGTCGCCGGTGTCGTCCTGCAGCTCGCTATCGAGAAAGCCGGCTCCATCGATCCGGAGAAGGTGCGTGATGTGCTTGCCAACACCAAGTTCGACACGTTCTACGGCCCGATCAAATTCGGCCCGAGTGGCCAGAACGTCACTGCGGACAACCCGATCTTCCAGATCCAGAACAAGAAGATCACCATCATTGCGCCTCCCGACGTGAAGGCCGGTGACCTGCAGCTGATCAAGTAGCCGCTTGTCTAGTTCCGTCCCCGGCCCGCGCGGCGGGCCGGGGACGGCTCTTCGATTCTTCTCTAGCGAAGTCAGGCGTGATGTTTCTTGCACAAAATCTCGTCAACGGCGTGTTGCTTGGAGGGCTCTATGTTTGCATCGCCATCGGCTTCTCGCTGATCTGGGGCGTTCTGAACATCATCAACTTCCTGCATGGGTCCCTGATCGTCCTGGGCTCCTACATTGCCTATTTTGCGTTCGTCTATTTCGGGATTTCGCCGTTCATCGCGCCACTCTTCATCATGCCGCTGATGTTCGGCCTCGGCTACGCGCTGCAGCGGTCTGTCCTGAACGTCGTCATCGGCAAGCCGGTGTTGATCACCTTGACGCTCACCTTCGGCCTCGATCTGATCCTCAATAATCTGATGCTGTGGGGCTTTACCGCGAATTTCCGCCGGGTGGTGTTCGAGCATCCGTTCCCGACCTTTGAGGTCCACGGCATCGTCATCCCCGGCGACCGCCTGACGGCGATGGCGCTGGCCTTTCTGCTGACGCTTATCTTTTTCCTGCTGCTCAATCGTTCCCGCATCGGGCGCGCCATTGTCGCCGTGCGCAATGACCGCGACGCCGCCGTGCTGATGGGCGTAAACGTGAAGCAAATCTACGCCATCACCTTTGCCACGGGCGTCGCCTTCGCCGGCGCCGCCGGTTCGCTGCTGAGCGTCGTGTTTCCGATTTCGCCGATCAATTCCGGCATTCTGCTCGGAAAGGCCTTCGTCATTTGTATTCTCGGCGGTCTGGGCAGCATCGGCGGTGTCGTCGTCGGCGGGCTGGCGCTTGGGATCATCGAGAGCGTCGGCGCGATGGTGGCCGGCCCCGAGTACACCGTGCTGATTTCGTTTCTCGTGCTGCTGGTCGTGCTCGTCGTCAAGCCGAGCGGCATCGCCGGCAAGCTGGGGTACGAGTGATGCAGAACGCTCAGGCGCATTCATCTCGGCGGCAAATGACCGCCAATGTCGGCTTTGCCGCGCTCGCGGTCTTGATTGTGGCTCTGCTGGTGTTGCCGCATTACCTCGACAACTACTCCCTGCGGCTCGCCACGACCGTGTTCATGTATTGTGTTTTGGCGTGGTCCTGGAATTTCATCGGGGGCTTCGTTGGCTACCCCTCGTTCGGCATCGCCGCTTTCTTCGGCATGGGTTCGTATGTCGGCGCGATCATGCTCACTCAGAACATGATCCCTTTCTGGCTCTCACCTGTCTGCGCTGCATTCGTCTGCCTGGTCGTCGCGGCCCTGCTGGGTGCGCCGATCCTCAGGCTTCGTGGACATTATTTTGCGGTCGCGAGCCTGGCCATCGGCGAAGTCTTTCGCGAGCTCGCCATGAATTGGACCGCACTGACCGGCGGCGGCATGGGGGTCAATCTGCCGCCCTTGCGTTCGACGTTCGGCACCGATTCCCAGATATTCTATTACATGTTCCTGTTGCTCGCTGGTGTGACGCTCGCCGTCACCTTCCTCGTTGCGCGCAGCCGGCTCGGGGTTGCCTTCCGCTGCATCCGCCAGAACGAAGAGGCGGCCAATATGATCGGCATCGATGCGACGCGGGCGAAGATCATCGCGTTTGCGCTATCGGCGGCCTTTCCCGGCGCGGCCGGCGCGATCTATGCGTCGTGGGTCGGCTACATCGATCCGTCGGATGTGTTCGACATCATCATCTCCGTTAAGGCTCCGGTGATGGTGCTGCTGGGCGGTGTCGGCACCGTGGCGGGCCCGGCGGTCGGGGCGCTCCTCTATCTCGCCTTCGAAGAAATCGTCTGGCGCAATCTGTTGCAATTCCACGCGGCGGTGCTTGGCCTGATCATCGTGCTCCTGGTCCTGTTCATGCCGAACGGCTTCGTCGATGCAAGTCGCCGTCGCAAACTGTTGGGCAGGGCGTGATGGGAGCGCTTCTCGAACTCAAGGGGCTCTCGCGCCGGTTCGGCGGACTCATGGCTGTCAGCGATGTCTCGCTCGACATCAAGCCGGGCTGCATCATGGGGCTCATCGGACCGAACGGCGCCGGCAAGACCACTCTTGTGAATCTGATCTCCGGCGCGCTGAAGCCGAACGCCGGCGAAATGTGGTTCAAGGGCGCACGTATCGACGGCTTGCCGGCGCACAGGATCAGTAGCCTCGGCGTCGCCCGCACATTCCAGATCGTCCAGCCCTTCCCGGAGATGACGGCGTTGGAGAACGTCGCCGCCGCGGCGATGTTTGCCGGCAAGGCCAAGTCGCTGCGCGAAGCCAACGCCCGAGCCGAGGCTATGCTCGATCGTGTCGGACTTGACGGGTTAGGCGCATTAGCCGCGACTTCGCTGTCGCTTGGGCAGCGCAAACGCCTCGAATTTGCGAAGAGCCTGGCAATGCAGCCCGCCTTGCTCTTGCTCGACGAGGTCAACGCCGGCCTGCACGGCGGCGAGATCGATGAGGCGATCGCGTTGATCCGCAGTCTCGCGAAGGACGGCTTGACCATTCTGATCATCGAGCACCTGGTCAAGCTCGTGGTGGCGCTGTGCGACGAGGTCGCTGTGTTGCATCACGGTCAACTTATCGCCCGTGGCCCGTCGGCCGACATCACCAACGATCCTCGCGTGATTGAGGCCTATCTGGGGGAGCGATATTCCAAACGGAGCCAAAAGCAGCAGCCGGTGACCGATGCTACGAGTTAATGGCGTTTCCGCCGGGTATGGCGCTGTTCAGGTGTTGTGGGACGTCTCATTGGACGTCGGGGTCAACGAGATCGTATGCCTGATCGGCTCCAACGGCGCGGGCAAGACCACATTGCTTCACTCGATCTCGGGCCTCGTAAGGCCCCGGTCCGGAAGCATTGAATTCGAGGGGACGGACCTTGGTGGCCTGCCTGCGCATGACGTGGTGACGCGCGGTGTTGCCCAGGTGCCGGAAGGTCGCCGGTTGTTCAAGACCATGAATGTCCGCGACAACCTGCTGATGGGAGCCTATCGCGTCCCGGGCAGTGCCGCGGTCAAGGAGCTTGAGCGGGTCTACTCGCTTTTCCCGATTCTGTCCGAGCGTCGCAATCAGCCGGCGGGCACGATGTCCGGCGGCGAGCAGCAGATGTGCGCCATCGGGCGCGCCTTGATGAGCAATCCGAAGTTGCTGCTGATCGACGAATTGTCGCTCGGGCTCGCGCCGCGTGTGGTCGACATGCTGGCCGACACGCTGTTGGAAATCCGGAATCTGGGCATCTCGATCCTGCTGGTGGAGCAGGACGTCACCGTAGCCTTTGAGCTGTCGGCGCGCGGCTATCTCCTGGACACGGGCAGGATCGTTGTCGCGGCCCCGACCGCCGAACTCGCGGAGCATCCGAAGGTCAGGTCGTCATATTTGGGGGCGTAGCCTAAAAAATGGATTTGTGTATCCAGTTTTGTCGGCTAGTCTTGCAGGGCATACCGGGACCCCTCAAACCGAAAGGTTCCTTTCAGATGTTGAACCGCACCCGTGGGGCTGTCGCCGCCCTTGCCCTTTTCGGCGTCGCGCTTGTGTCCGGTCGAGCCCAGGCCCAGGACACGAAAATCCGCTTCATCCTGGACTGGGCATTTCAGGGCCAGCAGGCGGTGTTCACGCTCCCGCTTGACGACGGCACCTACAAGAAACTGCATCTCGACGTGACCGTCGACCGTGGCGCCGGTTCGGGCGACACGGTCGCGAAGGTCGCGAGCGGGGCCTATGACATCGGCCTCACCGATCTGTATTCGATGGTGCGTTTCAACGGACAAAATCCGAACAACAAGCTCGTCGCCGTCATGGCTGTTCATGACAAGTCGGCTCTGGCCGTCGAAACGAAGAAGACGAGCGGCATCAAGGTGCCGGCAGACTTGAACGGGAAGACCATTGCGTCGCCGCAGGGCGATGCCAGTCGTCAGCTTTTCCCGCTCTTCGCCGCCATCAACAAGATCGACGAGAATTCGATCAAGTGGATCAACGTCTCGCCCGCGCTGCGCGAGCCGATGTTGCTGCGTGACGAGGCTCAGGCGATCACTGGTCACATCACCACGGTGATGATGAACATGCGGGGCATCGGTATCAAGGAATCGGACATCCTGGTCATGCCCTACGCCGACTACGGTGTAGAGCTCTACGGGCACGTCCTGGCGGTCAAACCGGACTTCGCGCAGAAGCATCCCGAGGCGATCACGAACTTCATTCGCGCTACCGTTCACGGCATCGACGTGATGCGCAAGGACCCGGCCGCAGCGGTCGCATCGGTCAAGAAGCGCGATCCGCTGATCAACGACCAGGTCGAAATGGATCGGGTGAAGATGTCGCTCGATTATATGTTCATCTCGCCGAATGTGCTGAAGAATGGCGTCAGCAACGTCGACATGGCGCGCCTCGGCCGCACGCTGAAAGCGTCGGCGAAGGCCTTCGATATCGCGACCCCGCCGACGTCGGAAGAAGTCTACACCGACAAATACCTGCCGCCGCGCAGCGACCTTATGCTCAGCAAGTAGGTATCTCGGCGGACAATCTCTCAAGTCTTCGATGATCCGGTGGTGCGGCGTTGATGCTGCACCACCGTCGATATGACGCGGCCGGTCGCCCGCGCGGTTCAATATGGAGTTGCCCATGAAAGCTGCAGTCATCGAGAAGCAGGGCGGCCTCGAGAACCTCGTCTACCGGGAGTGGCCTGATCCCGAGCCGCGTGCGGGTGAAGTCGTTGTCAGGGTTCGCGGCTGCGGTCTCAATCACCTGGACATTTTCGTGCGACGTGGAATGCCGGGATTTCCGGTGCCGACGCCGTTCATCTCGGGTGGCGACATTGCCGGCGAAATTGCCGGATTGGGGCAGGGGGTCACCGACTGGAAAATCGGCGATCGAGTCGCGCTGCATCCGGTCACCCACGAAGGCATGATGGGGGAGGAGATTCCCGGTGGGATGGCGGAATATGTCCGGGTATCCGCTGACAACCTGATCCGCATTCCCGAGAACGTGGACTTCGTGACTGCCGCTGCCGTGCCGATCGCGTACGGGACCGCGATCAGGATGCTGTTCGAGATCGGCCAGATCAAAGGCGGCGATACCATTCTTATTCTCGGCGCCAGCGGCGGAGTCGGGGTCGCGTGCCTCCAACTCGCCAAGATGATCGGCGCCACGGTCATCGCAGCCGCCGGATCAGCCGAAAAATGTGAGCGCCTCGCCAAGCTCGGCGCGGACCATACAATAAACTACGTCACGCAGGACTTCAGCCGCGAGACCTGGAATCTGTCCGGCAAGAAGGGCGTTGACGTCGTGGTGAACTACACCGGCGGCGATACCTGGGTGCCGTCGCTGCGTACTCTAAAGCATCGCGGGAAGTTGCTGACCTGTGGCGCCACGGCCGGTTACGAGACCGGCAACGACATGCGCTTCATCTGGGTCAGGGAGCTGCAAATCCTGGGTTCGAACGGCTACTCCAAGCAGGACATTGCAACAGCGCTCGAGCACGTCGGTGCCGGCCGCGTCACGCCGATCATCGGTCGCCGCATGCCGCTTCGCGAGGCTCGCGAAGCAGAGCGGCTGATGGAAGACCGCGATTTCTTCGGCAAGATCGTTCTCGAGCCCTGACGCTCGCCTGCCTGTGTGCCGGTCAGCTAGCGGTCGGCCTGTAGGCCGCCAGATCCCGTTGAACCGCCTTGCGGTCCGGCTTGCCGGCGCCGGTCAGCGGCAGTTCGTCGACGATCATGATGCGACGCGGATGCGCGTAGGCGGGACCTCGCTCCAGGGAGAACGCCTTCAGTTCTTCCGCTGTGACGGTGGTGCCGCGCTGCAGCACGACCGCCGCCGCCGGCACCAAGCCTTTGACCCCGTGCGGCACCGACGCGACACAGACGTCGCGCACGGCGGGATGTGCGAGCAGCAGGTTCTCAACTTCCTTCGGATAGACATTCTCACCGCCGCAACTGAACATGTCGTCGACGCGACCCATGAAATAGTAGAAGCCTTCGGCATCGATCTTGAAGATGTCGCCGGTGCGCAGCCAGCCGTCGACAATCTTGTCGCGCGTGACGTCAGGCAGATTCTGGTAGCCGTCGGTGACGCAGGGGCTGCGCGTCCACAATTCGCCTTCGGTGGCGCTCTCATTACCGTCAGCCGCCACGAGCTTGACCTCGTAGCCCTTCGCGGCCACGCCGCAACTGCCGCGCGGAACCTTCTTGCCGTCGGGCGGCTCGCGCAGCGGGCCGCCCCCCTCGGTTAGGCCGTAGCTTTCCTTCACCTTGACGCCTTTGAAGACATGCTCGAGCTCATCGATCATCTCCTGTGGCACGATGGCCGAGCCGAGCGAGAACGTCTTGAGCTTGCTGAAGTCCAGACCGGAAATGAGATCGCGGTGCTGCAGCAGCATCGCGAAGATCGCCGGCACGCCGCCCGAGAATGTCGCCTCATAGTGCGACAGCGCTTCGAGAAACGCGCGCGGCTCGAAACGCGGCAAGATGACAAACTTGCCGCCGCTGTACAGCACCGGCTTGATCGTTCCCCGCATCGCGTTCTTGTGGAAGAGCGGAACCGCCACCAGCCCGGTCGCGTCGGGACTGCTCGGCCAATGCTCCTGCGTCGACCGGATGCTCCACAGCATGCCGCGATGGGTGAGCCTCACGCCCTTGGGCCGGCCGGTCGAGCCGGCTGTGTAGGATTGGAAGGCGATACCGTCGCCGCCAACGGCGCCGGTGACGTTGATCTCTGCGGGCGTTGCTTTCAAGGCGGCTTCATACTCGGTCCAGCCGGACGGGGCGGCGCCGAGCGCGACCTTGGTCAGATCGGTCATGCCGCCCACAACCGGGAGCGCATCGGGCGCCGCGTCGACATCGACGATGGCCGCGGAGCACCCCGAGTCGCGGATCATAAATTCGAGTGTCGCCGGACTCTGCCGCGGATTGAGCGGCACCGGTACGACTCCGGCCCGCATCGCGCCGAAAAAAACTTCGATGAATTCCGCCCGGTTCCCGAGGATCAGTGCCATACGCTGGCCGGGAGTGAGTCCAAGAGAAAGCATGAGCCGCGCGACATTCTCCATGCGCGCATCCAGTTGCTTGTAGCTCCAGCGACGCTCGCTGCCGCCCCACAGATCAATGATGGCCAGGTCATCGGTATGCGCGTGGGGCTGATCGCTAAAAAAGTAGCCGAGATTGTTGCCCCTCAGGTCCGTCATCTCTTGACTCCAAAGTGGATACACGTATCCAATAATAACAGCCAAACCATTCCGCGCAATGGCGGCGCGCGCGCTTTCGAGATCGAAATGGATCTGGAGATGCCGAAATCCGTTCTGGCCTATCTGCGCGACTCCATCGCGCAGGTGCCGTTTCATCAGTGGCTGCAGCCTCACGTCGATGAATTCGACGAGGAGACTGGCACGGTTACGATCTCGCTTGCCGTTCGCCCGGAGTTCCGGCGCGACCCCGATCACCCGAGCGTTCATGGTGGACTCGTTGCTGCGCTGATTGACATTGCGGGACACGCGGCCGCAGCCGCGAGCCTGCGCCGCGGCGCGCCGACCATCGATCTACGCGTCGACTACGTACGGCTGGCGAGCGGCCCAACGCTGCTGGCAACCGCGCAGCCGATCAAGATCGGTCGCAGCATCGGCCTCGTCGATGTCCGTGTGAGCGACGACCAAGGCGCTCTGGTGGCCACCGGGCGCTGCGTTTTTTCCACTCAGGATCGCTCATGACCGGTAAACTCGCTGGCCTCATCAATGAGCGCGAACTGGTCGCGATCGCACAGACGCTTGCGCGCTTTCCCGCGCCGCAGACCGCGTTGATGGAAGCTGAGCCGCAGGTTCAGGCTTTCATCGGAGACTGTGTCGTGCCGCTGCTGGCGCAGCGGGGCCTGAGCGGCAAGCGCGATGCGATGGGCAATCTCGTCATCGAGGTCGGCTCGAAATCTGCAGATCGTTCGCTGCTGCTGATGGCCTATGCAATGACGCATCCGGCTTCGGCGATGAAAGATCCGTACTCGGGCACGATCGTCGACACGGCTGAAGGCAAGGCCATCCGCGGTCGCGGTATTTCCGAACAAAAAGGATCGCTCGCTGCCGCAATCGTCGCCATGAGCTGTGCGCAGAGAATGGGCACATGGCGAGGTTCGTTGGTCTTCGCCTTGAGCAGTGCCGGCGAAACGGGACGTCACGATGCGGCGAACATGATTCTGGACTCTTTGCCCGCCTTGCCCGCTATTGGCGTCCTGGCGCTCGGCACCGACAATCGCGTGAGCCTCGCAAACAAGGGGCGCATCGACATCGAAATAGTCGTTCGAGGCGAAGCGTGCCACAGCAGCTCGCCGTGGCTGGGTATCAATGCGATCGACGGCGCGCGCATTGTGCTCGACCGTCTCGCGGCCTTGCCGCTCAGCTCACAAGCGCATCCGGTCCTCGGCCAAGCGACATTGACCGCGACACACATATCGAGCGGTCCGAACGCAACGCATACGGTGCAGAACGAAGTCCATTTGACGTTCGACCGCCGGATCCTGCCTGGGCAGAATCCTGCGGAGCCCTTCCGGGCTATCAGCGACGCCTGCGCCGCCATCGAGGGCCCATGGCAGATCGAAGTGCGGCGCGGTGCCTATATGTATCCTTGCGAGATTGCCCAGGACGGAGCGCTTCTCAGGGCGATCGGAGCCTCGCGCAAATGGCTGGATCGTCCTGCGCCGGAGGTGTTCTATAGTCATGCGGCCCTCGACGCGGGGCTGCTCGTGAAGCGCGGCTGCGACGCGACCATGTGGGGGCCGGGCCGCACGGCGCAGTTTCATTCGAATGACGAGCAACTGCTCATCAGTGAATTGGTCCGCGGGGCCGAAGACTATCTTGCTTTGATTGCCGATACGGTAATCGAGCATTGAAGTGACCAGCAAAGGCCGATCTTTGATGATGGCGACAGCCACCGCTCCAATCTCTTCCGATCCGTCAGCGCGTGATGGCGCAGCGTTCGTGCACGTTGAGGGCGCGAGCCTGCATTATGGCGGCGGCGATGACGGTGTCCTCGCGCTGAAGGACACCGATCTGGACATCCGGCGCGGCGAATTTGCCGCGGTCGTCGGCCCGTCGGGTTGCGGCAAATCGACTTTGCTGAAATTGATCTCGGGTCTCAACCGCCCGAGCGCCGGACGGGTTGTGGTCGACGGCGCCTTGGTGACGAGGCCGCTCAAGATCGTCGGCATGGCATTCCAGAATCCGGCCATGCTGCCGTGGCGCACGACACTGGAAAACCTGCTGCTGCCGTTGCAAGTCGTCGAACCGCATCGGCGCAATTTCAGGCGCGATCGGGACAAGTTCATCGAGAAGGCCAGCGCGCTGCTGCGGAAGGTCGGCCTGGCCGGCGCAGAGTCGCGCTATCCGTGGCAATTGTCGGGTGGCATGCTGCAGCGGGCATCACTCTGCCGCGCGCTCATTCACGATCCCCAAATCTTGCTGCTGGATGAGCCGTTCGGCGCCCTCGACGCATTCACCCGCGAGGAATTGTGGGACACATTGAAGACCCTGTGGCAGGAACAGAAATTCACCGTGCTGCTGGTCACCCACGACCTTGCCGAGGCCGTTTATCTGGCCGATACGGTTCATGTGTTTTCGAACCGGCCGGGCCGCGTCCTCTACAGTTGTAATGTCGAATTCGCTGCACCGAAAAATGTCGATATCCGGTTCAGCAAAGAATTCGTTGATTACGTCCATGAACTGCGCGCGCGAATCCGCGTCGAAAGAGCAGTCCTATGAATTGGCGCCGCGCCCTCTACAATGCGAGCCCGTGGATCACGACGATAGCCTTCTTTTTGGTCTGGGAGGCTGTTTGTCGAGTGTTTCACGTGCCGACGTTCCTGCTGCCGGCCCCGTCGGACTCAATTAGGGCAATGATCGAGTCCTGGTCGGGTATCTGGCCAAACGCGCAACACACCTTGATCACGACGCTCGCAGGCTTCGGTATAGCGGTCGTATTCGGCGTGGTGCTCGGTGTAGCGGTGGGCGCATCACCCCTGTTGTATAAGTCGATCAACCCGCTGCTGATCGGCTTCAACTCTATTCCCAAAGTTGCGGTCGTGCCCGTGCTGGTGTTGTGGTTCGGGATTGGTACGCCGCCGGCCATCATCACGGCTTTTCTGGTGGCATTCTTCCCGATTTCCGTGAATGTGGCGACTGGTATCGCGACAACGGAGCCCGAGCTCGAGGATGTCTTGCGGTCGCTCGGCGCAAGCAAGCTCGATATCCTCTACCGCGTCGGCCTGCCGCGCTCGCTGCCCTACTTCTTCGCGTCTTTGAAGATCGCTATCACGTTGGCTTTCGTCGGCGCAGTCATCTCTGAAACCGTCGCCGCCAACCAGGGCATTGGCTACCTGATGCTGACGGCGAGCTCCACGTTCCGTGTTCCGCTGGTGTTCGCTGCGCTGTTCGTCATCGCCGCGATGGGCATTGTCATGTATGCCGTCACCGCCGCATTCGAGCGCCGTTATACGACCTGGACGACGCGGGGGATTGATCGCAGCACCCCATTTGGGGGCGGCTAAAGGTATCTTGAGCGTCGCAAGCGATCGACAGCCGCCGCCCATCCCTCACGCCGCGCGTGACGCTCCTGCCTTGATGAGCCCCGCCGCTTCCAGCGCGGCGGCGATGCGCGCCACTTCGGCGCGTTGCAGCTTCACCAAAGGCGGCCGCACCACGGCGCGCGGAATGCGCCCGAGCAGCACCAGCGCCTCCTTCATGCGGTTGTGCATGTCGACGAACGGGTCGGCGTAGAACACCTGCGCCAAGGGCCGGATGCGCTCGTTCACGGCGCGGGCGCGCGCGAGATCGTTGCCCTTCACCGCCTTGAACAGC
>DATAHD010000093.1:0-4571 GCA_036263395.1 Rhizomicrobium sp.
CTGACCGCGCTGCAGTTCAAGCCGACGACAGATATAGCCGCGGTGAGCTCCACCTTCACCTACAAGGTCTCCGACCCGTCGGGTGCGACTGCGTCGGGTGCCGTATCGTTGGCGATCATGTCTCCCACACCCTCGGCGGACGGTGCGCTACTGCGGGCTGGATCAAGCGGAAGTCTTGCTACCGCGGCCGGGATCTGGAAGCTTGGCAACACATCCGGGGCCGGAGGCTACAGCATTCTATTGAACGGGCAGATCGCCGGCGGTGGATCAGCGGTCATGCTGGAGGTCGTGCAGGGGCAAATGTACGCCTACGATTCTTTGGGCTCATGGCGGGAGTGGCTCAACAGTGGCTGGACCGCGGTTGTCACGCCGAACGTGGTGACGGTCGGCTCCACGCAGCTGGCGGTGGCTCAGAACGCAGTCGCCACGCCGATCAACATCACGGCGCCGACGGATTCGATTTACTCCGCCGGGCAATTGAAGGTCACGGTGACCGGATTGCCGAGCGATGGCACGATCCTACTGTCAGACGGAACGACGGCGGTGACATACGGCCAGGTGCTGACCGTCACACAGCTGACGGGGCTGCAATTCAAGCCGACGGAAAATCTCGCCGCAGTAACGTCCAACTTCACCTACACGGTTTCCGACCCGTCGGGCGCGACTGCGTTGGGAAGCGTCGCATTGGCAATCAATGCAGCCTCCCCCTCGGCGGACGGCTCGCTCCTTCACGTTGGTTCAAGCGCAAGCCTAGTTACGGCGGTCGGGGTGTGGACGTTCAGCAAGACAACTGGGGCCGGTGGCTACAGCATTTTGCTGAATGGCCAATCCGCGGGCGGCGGGTCAGCGGTCATGCTGGAAGTCGCGAGCCATGGCCAATTGTTCGCCTACAACGCGTTGGGAGCTTGGTACGAGTGGCGGAATGGCGGCTGGACGACGGTGGCCACTCCGAATGTGCTGACGGTCGCTTCCACACAGCTATCGGTGCTTCAGAACGCGACGGCCACTCCGATCGAGATCACGGCTCCAACCGACTCTGTCTATTCGGCCGCCCAATTGAAGATCACGGTAACCGGGCTACCGAGCGACGGCACGGTCTTGCTGTCGGACGGGACGACGGCGGTGACCAATGGCCAAGTGCTGACGGTCTCTCAACTGACCGCGCTGCAGTTCAAGCCGACGACAGATATAGCCGCGGTGAGCTCCACCTTCACCTACAAGGTCTCCGACCCGTCGGGTGCGACTGCGTCGGGTGCCGTATCGTTGACGATCGGCGCGGGCCAACCCGGGACAATATTCGCGCCCCCGGCCGGCTACTCGTCTTCACAGTTAGTGGGCGAAGACAAGTTCACGACATCATCGTTGGATTCGACCAAGTGGAGTGCATGGCTTGGCCAGAACGGGGGGCGGTGGAACGGCGGGAGTCTTCCACTGCCTGCCCCATATTCGACTGAAACGATGTCGTGGTCGCCTTACAATGGCGAATATTATGATCCCTATCCGTACGCCTATGCGACAAACACGACCGGCAATCACCTGGTCGGCGGAAATGGGCTACAGATCATTGCTTCGCCAAGCAACTATTTCAGTGGCGTGGACAGCGACTACAAGTGGGCTTCTGCGACCGTTTCTTCGACCGGCCATACGTCCATGATCCTACCGGCGACCGGTGGATACGTTCAGATCGTTGCTAAAATTCCAGATTGCAACTATGGTGCATGGCCATTCTTCTGGTTCCTGGGCGAGGGTGGTAATTCTTCCCAGAATGTCGACTGGGAGTTTGGGTATACCGGATCGCCCAATTCAAAGATGGCGCTCGGCATTAACGACAAGAGTGTCGCCGCTCCAATAGCTTCCGTCGATCTCTCGCAGGATTACCACGTCTACGGAACGAAGTATGTTCCAGGACAGTCGTTCACGTTCTATCTGGACGGCAGTCAGATTGCCTCGGTGCCCACTGCGAATACCGGTGCCTTTGAGGTAACGATGGGACTGCAGATGGCGACAGCCAGCGCGTCGGGTTGGCACACTGTCTCAGATCCGGTCAACCATCCCGGCCCATACGTGCTCTCTGTGGCGGACGTGCAAGTTTTTCGCAACTAGGACGGTGAGCTGGCCGCTCGTCAAGATTCGGCGGGGTGAACGGTACTGCGCACGCAGAATCCCTGAGGCGGAGAACCAAGTCATCAACTCGGTGGCATGGGCAGCCGGTAGCAGTGCCGTAGAGCCCCAAGGCGGCCGGAATTCCACGAGGCAATACCGACGGCTATGGATGATGCAAGGATGCCGGTTGACCCGTTGTTGCTCCGCTACAAGCAGACGGAATTCTGGCCTGGGTGTGCTTGAACGAAGGCCTGCGCCAGACAACTTGATACCGAAGCGGCGACCGTCTGCTCATTAGAGAGATCGATGTTCGGCGGCCGCATGGAGTTTGGTTTCACGCGCCGTGCCGGAGAGCGCATGAACAGCGTCAATGCCCGTGCGCTGAGACTTTACTCCAGAACGACATTCGTTCACGCCGACAACAACAACGGCACCGCCGATCTCGTCATCGTGCTGCAGGGCAGAGTCGCTCTGACTGCGACCGACATGACCTGTAGCAATAGGACTACATCAAGCGGACTAGATAGGGGCGGGACGTTGCCGCCTCCCGGCGGCACGCCGTACTCTCGCAAGGCCTGGAGTTGCGCGGCGGCGCCTCTCGTCGGGCACTTCCCGACAGACATCGGCAGGTATCCAGCATGACCGACATCACCGGAGACGGCTCCGCGAACAAGCTCTCGGGCACCCCAGTAGACGACAGAATCAGCGGCCTCGGCGGTGACGACACACTGACGGGACTGGGCGGCAACGATACGCTGATCGGTGGGGCCGGCAACGATACACTCGTGGGCGGCGACGGCGGCGAAACCTATCAAATCGGGATCGGCGACGGTTTCGACACCTTCACGGATACCGGTGCTGCGGGAACCGACATAATCGTGGCGACCGACAACGATGTGAGGATCGGAATCAAGGGATCGCTCAAGGCGTCGAACGGCATCGAGATCATCGATTCCGGCGGTCATGCGAACGTCACGATCGTCGGCGACGGCAGCGCGAACACAATCGACTTCTCGGCGATAACGCTAATCGGCATCACGGCCATCGACGGCGGGGCCGGAAACGACATCATCATAGGCACCGCGAACGCGAACACGATCATCGGCAACGCGGGTAACGACACGATGAACGGCGGAGACGCGGGCGACACCTACCTGGTGGGCCTCGGGAGCGGCACCGATACGTTTTCAGACACCGGGGCAACCGGCACCGACCGGATTCTCGCGACCGTCCAAAACGTCGCGGTCAACCTGAAAGTCTTCAGCGCGGCGAACGGCATCGAGACGATCGATGCCAACGGACATTCGGGCGTCTCGATCTCGGGCAGCACCGGGAACGACGTCCTCGATTTCTCGACGACGCAGCTCGTCGGTATCGCCGGGATTGACGGTGGGGCCGGTGTCGACGCGATCACGGGTTCGGTCGGCGCGGATATCATCAACGGCGGCACAGGCAACGACACGCTGAACGGCGGTGACGGCAGCGATATCTACGTCATCGGAACCGGGGACGGAATCGACGCCTTCACCGACACTGGTGCCACCGGCATTGACGCCATCCGGGCGGCAGGCGACAACGTCATCATCACCCTGAAGAGCGGCTTCAGCGCCGCCAACGGCATCGAGGAGATCGGCTCCGGCGGGCACGCGGGCGTTACCATTGCGGGCGGAACCGGCGCGGATACCTACGACTTCTCCACAGTCTCTCTCAATGGAATTGCGACGATAGATGGCGGGGCCGGCAACGACATCGTCACGGGCACCGCGAATGCAGACACGATCATCGGCGGCGCGGGCAATGACACGCTGAAGGGCGGCGACGGCGGAGACACCTATCTCGTCGGCGCGGGCGCTGGTACGGACAGGATCAACGATACGGGTGCGAGCGGCATCGATAGCGTTCTCGCAGCAGCTGACAATGCGACCATCGGGCTCGCGTCCGGTTTTGCAACGGTGAGCGGGATCGAGGCGATCAGCGCCAACGGTCATGCGGGCATCTCGATCTCCGGCGGTTCGGGCAACGATGTGCTCGACTTCACGACGGTGGCGCTCACCGGCATCGCCACGATCAAGGGTGGCGCCGGCAACGACACTATCACCGGCTCGGTCGGTGTGGACACCATCAGCGGCGGCCTCGGCACTGATGCACTGAACGGTGGGCAGGGTGGAGATACCTATTTCTACGCCGCGGGCGACGGCGCTGACACCTACAACGACAGCGGTACGACCGGCGCTGATACCATCCTGGCGGCTGCGGATAATGTTGCAATTGGTTTGGCCTCCGGCTTCGGCCTGACGAGCGGGATTGAAGCAATCAGCGCCGATGGGCATGGGGGCGTCACCATCATCGCCGGTGGCGGCAATGATGTGCTGGACTTTACGGCGGTGGCGCTAACCGGAATCACGGGCATCAGCGGCGGCGCCGGCAACGACACTGTCACCGGCTCCGCTGGTGCCGACAAGCTGATC
>DATAHD010000094.1:0-3455 GCA_036263395.1 Rhizomicrobium sp.
GTCGCGAAAAAGATGCCGATGGTCCACAGCCCGATGGTCAATCCGCCAAGCCCGATCACCACCAGCCACGTCGCACCGCGCGCCGCCTCGCCCATGTGGGTGGAGAAGGTCGTCTCGCGTTCCGTCAGTTCCGCGTCGATCGCCTCGATCCGTCCGATCAGCGCTTTGCGCACCGGCCGCGACAGCGTGCCTTGCACCACATGCCGATGCAGCGCCGCCGCTTCAACCAGCAACACGTCGATCTTCTCATCCGCCGTGCGCCAGTCGTGCGTAGCCGCGACGAACGGCTTCCACCAATAGAACCAGCGATAGAGCCGGATCAGTCCGTGAATGTCTTCGGGATCGTTCTGCCCGCGCAGAAATCCCTCGGCCGCCGCCTGCACGTCCGGCGGCTCGGCCATTAATGCCATGCGCGCTACACGATCGCCGCGCGGCACGGCGATGTCGCGCTGAAACGCGTCGTAGTATTTCTGATCGTTGGTGTCGGCGTAGCGATACAGATCCAGCACCGCCATCTTCTGCGCTTTGGAATAGCGGCCTTCGCCGGTGGCATAGGCGCGCGTCTCGTTGACGAGTTCGACCGCGAGCCAGCTCGACACCAGCGCAACGATCAGCAGCGACAGGAAGATGCCGAGGATCAGCGCATAGCCGATGATCTGGCCGCGTGCCGACGTTGCGGCTGCACCGCTCGAACCTCTCCCCGCTGAGTTGTCCAATGTCCTCACCAAAGCAACAACCACCGGTTCAGGCGAAACGGTGCCGTTGACGTGTCATTTTGGTGAGGGGAGCGTTAACGCGGCGTGTCGCAACCGCGTCGCAACTGCGTCAAAACACACGTGCGCGGAGAGAAAAACGTATTTCTCCGCACCCGTGCAACTTCAAGGTGAAGGTTTAGTAGCCGCGAGCCCGCGCAATGGCGGCGTCGGCCTGTTCCATCGCGTCGTTATAGGCGGTGCGATAGCAGTTCGGGCTGCCGTCCGCCGTCACCGGAAACCGCGCATCGAGTCGCGCGCACAGCGACCGCGCTTCACGCGCCACGCGATTGTGCAGCTCACGCGCACCCCAACCGCTGCGCAGGTCGAGATCGTCATAGGCAATCTCGCTCTGCAGCGCGACGTCGCGGATCGGTGCGCCGGTCGCACTGTCGCGTTCGCTGCGATAATACTCCGGCGCCTGCACGATCACTTCTTCGGTCGGACCGTTGTACTGGTCGCGATACTGATCGCGGTCGTACGACACATCGCCGTAGTAATCCTGCGCAACGGCCGGCGCGGCGAGAAGGGTAAGAGCCGTCGCGCCGAACAGCGCGAGGCGGCGGGAATAGGCAAACATCGACATCACAGTCTCCATTTCGCGCCCCTTCGCTCAAATTGGTGGAATGACGCTTGGAGAACGTGCAGCGTTAACCGCGGTTCCGAAGCGAACGCCGCAACCGCACAAGTTCCACAGCTCGATTTGCGGTGCCATCAGCGCTCTCGCTGCATAGCCACGCGCAGACTCGCGAAAAACATCACCGCCGCCACCGGTGCCCACAGCATCCGCTCGCTGGCACTCGGTGTGATCAGGTTGAGCACCAGTGCGATGGCATTGATCGCCACCACCAGCCAGATCGCCCATCGCGACGCGCGCTCCAGCTGCACGACGCCAATCCCCGCACGCGCCGCAACAACCGCGCCCATCGCGCCATACACGACAATCTGCACCAGCGCCGCCACGCGCATCGCCGGTGGATAGACGCCGGGATACGCCCCGCCCATCGCCAGCGCACCCCACGGTGCCCCGAGTGCGAGCGCGATCTGAAACACGCACAGCACCGCGAGCAGCGCGAGATACAGCCACGCCCAAACCCGAACGCTTCCCGCCCAGTTCACCAGCGCAACTCCGTCATCAGCGCCGCATAGGTCGCGATCCCGTCCCACAGATTCTGCAGCCGCAGATTCTCGTTCGCCGCATGCTGGTTGTTGTCGTGGTTGGTGATCGGCAGGCCGATGATCGGCACATGAAACGCCTGATCGAACAGATAGATCGGCACACTCCCGCCCATCGTCGGCAGAATCGCAACCGGCTTTCCGGCCGCATCGCTCGCCGCGCGGATCGTGGCCTGCGCCGCCGGTGATGCCATGTCGCTGCGCAGACCCGGATAACCGGCGCCTTCCCAGTCCAGCTTCACAATCCGCGCATGCGCCGTGCGCGTCGCCGCATCGGGATCGCTGTGCACGATGGTCCACCCCTTCGCGGTCAGGAACGCTTCCACCCTCTCGCGCACATGCGCCGGCGTTTGATTCGGCACCAGGCGGAAGTCGATGGAGATCGTCGCATCGACGGGGATGGCATTCGCCGCCTCGGCGCCCACCTGGCCCGACCGGATGCCGCGAATGTTCATCGCCGGCCGCAGAGTGCTCGCCGTCAGACCTTCGCTGCCTTCGCTGCGCCCGATCCCGAACTGCTGCTTCAGCGCATCCTCGACCGGCGGCAGCGCCGCCACCGCCTTCTTCTCCGCATCGTTCAGCGGCCGCACATCGTCGCCGAAGCCGGGAATAAGGATGTGCCCGTCATCATCGCGCAACGACGCGATCAACCCGGCCGCCATCGCCGCCGGGTTCGGCACCCAGTTGCCATAGTGTCCGTCATGCAACGCCCGCACCGGGCCATATACTGTCGCTTCCACACCCACGCTGCCACGCGCGCCGAAGTACAACGTCTGTTGCCGCGATTGATGCACTGGCCCGTCGCCGATGAACCACACATCGGCCGCCAAGTCCTTCACATGGTCGTGCAATATCTCCGCGATATGCGGCGAGCCAGCTTCCTCTTCGCCTTCCCACACCACCTTGATGTTCACGCTCGGTGAATGCCCGCTCGCCTGCATCGCATCGAATGCCGACAGAAACGCCACGATCGAACTCTTGTCGTCCGCCGCCGCGCGCCCGAACAACCGCCATTGCGGATCGAAGGGCAGGGGCGCCGTCTTCCAGTCGATGTCGGTGGGCTTGCTGTCGAGCGTCCCGCTGCGCAGCACCGGCGCAAACGGGCCGCTCACCCACTGCGACGGCGTCACCGGCTGCCCGTCGTAATGCGCATAAAACACCGCCGTCCGCGCCGCGCCCTTCACGCGGAGCGACCCAAACACCAACCCCGGCGATCCCGATTTCGCCATCCAAACCTGCGTTTTGAATCCCCGCGCCGCGAGTTCGTGCTGCAAGTATGCCGCCGCATCGCCGAGCCCTCGCGGATCCGCCGCCACACTCCGCATTGCCGTCAGCGTCGCCAGCCGATCCACAATCTCCCGCTCATGTACGGAGCGATAGTTCGCAACATCCCCCACCAAGCCGCCGGCCCACGCGCGCCCGCACAACACGGCCACCGCCAAAACAACCGAAACACCCCGAACCATATTGCCTCCTCGATGCGGCACTATCCCCCGCTCGCCACCACCCCTTCAACGTCGTTCCGCC
>DATAHD010000095.1:0-2816 GCA_036263395.1 Rhizomicrobium sp.
CCCGACGACAACGAAGGCGGAGCTGCGGGTGTTGTCGCATGGCGGGCGACGGTTCGATTGCTGCACCGATCTGGGGCGCGCGGCGGCCGACACGCGCGGCAATGCGCAGGAAGCCGCGATGTGGGCGCACGACCACCGCTACAAGAGCCTGATCGTGGTGACCGCGAGCTATCACATGCCGCGCAGCATGACGGAGTTCTCCGCCGCGATGCCGGAGGAGAAGCTGGTGCCCTATCCGGTGCAGCCGGCGGACGCGCATCTGGCCGGATGGTGGCACGATCCGACGGCGCTGCATCTGCTGCACAACGAATATGCCAAATATCTTGCGAGCTTTGTGATCACGCGCTTTGAGCCGCAGCCGACGCTCGAGCGCGAGGATAATACGCACAAGCTCTCGCGTGCGTCCTGACGATCCACGCACCGATGCTCTTTATCCGCTCGCTCCTCTTCTTCGTGTGGTTCGCCCTCGTCTCGGCGGTGCTGGCGATCCTGTATCTGCCGACGTTGCTGTTGCCGCGGAAGGTGATCGTGACGGGGTCGCGCTTCTGGTCGCGCTGCGTGCTGTTCGGGCTGAAGTGGATCGCAGGGCTTGGCTATGAGGTGCGCGGGCGCGTGCCGAGCGATGCGGTACTGATCGCGGCCAAGCACATGAGCATGTGGGACACCGTCACGCTCTATCTCGTGCTGTACGACCCGGCGGTGGTGCTGAAGGCGGGGCTGCGGCTGATCCCGTTCTATGGCTGGTACACGTGGAAAGCGGGCTCGATCGCTATCGACCGCGACGGCAAGGCGTCGGCGCTGCGCAAGATGGGGAACGACGCGAAGGCGGCGATGGCCGAGGGGCGGTCGGTGCTGATCTTCCCGGAAGGAACCCGCAAGTCACCGGGGATGCCGCCCGACTACAAACCGGGCGTGGCCGGGCTCTATGGCCAACTGGATGTGCCGTGCGTACCGGTGGCGCTGAACTCCGCCCAGTTCTGGACCGGGCCGTTCTGGCGGAAATCGGGGCGGATCGTGGTGGAGTTTCTGCCCGCCATCCCGCCGGGGCTGAAACGGCGGGAGTTCATGGTCCAGCTGCAGGACCGGATCGAGAGTGCGACCGCCGCCCTGCTGACCGAGGGGCAGGTCTGGCTCGACCGGCGCAACAGCCGCTAGGCCGTCGTGACGAGTCGTAAATCGAACATGCAGTAATCATATATCTGCTCCCGGCTGGACCGGAACAGACAAAGAACATACACTGCTGCGATGACCGATATCTCCCGCCAGATCTGGGACATGAAGTACCGGCTGAAAGAGGCCGACGGCACACCCGTCGACCGCGACTTCGCCGATACCTGGGCGCGTGTCGCGCTGGCGGCAGCGCAGGCCGAGGCGCCGGAGGTGCGGGCCGAGTGGGCGGTGAAGTTCGCCGAGGCGCTGGCCGGGCATCGCTTCATGCCGGCCGGGCGGATCGTGGCGGGTGCTGGCACCGACCGGAATGTGACGCTGTTCAACTGCTTCGTGATGGGCACGGTCGAGGATTCCATGAGCGGAATCTTCAGCGCGCTGCGCGAGGCGGCGCTGACGCTGCAGCATGGCGGCGGCATCGGATACGACTTCTCGACGCTTCGGCCAAAGGGCGCGCTGGTGAAGGGCGTGGGCGCGGATGCGAGCGGCCCGGTGTCGTTCATGGACGTGTGGGACGCGATGTGCCGTACAATCATGAGCGCCGGTTCGCGCCGCGGCGCGATGATGGCGACGTTGCGCTGCGACCATCCCGACATCGAACTCTTCATCGATGCCAAACGCACGCCGGGGCGTCTCTCCATGTTCAATCTGTCGGTGCTGATCACCGACGATTTCATGCGCGCGCTGAACGACGATGCGCCGTGGGATCTGAAATTCGACGGCACAGTCTATCGCACGATCAAGGCGCGCGATCTGTGGGACCGGATCATGCGCTCGACGTATGAGTACGCCGAACCGGGCGTGATCTTCATTGACCGCATCAACAACGAGAACAATCTCGCCTATTGCGAGACGATCAATTCGACGAATCCGTGCGGTGAGCAGCCCCTTCCGCCCTACGGGGCGTGTCTGTTGGGGTCGATCAATCTGGCGAAACTGGTGGTGCGGCCGTTTGAGGATGATGCGGCGCTCGATGTGGCGGAGCTGGAGCGGCTGACGGCGGTGGCGATCCGGTTGCTCGACAATGCGATCGACATTTCGCGCTTTCCGTTGCCGGAGCAGCGGGCAGAAGCGATTGCGAAGCGGCGGATTGGGCTTGGCGTTACGGGACTCGCCGATGCGCTTCTGTTCTGCCGGACGCGCTATGGCTCGGCGGAGAGCATTGCGCTGATCGAGCGTTGGCTGTCGGCGGTGTCGGTCGCGGCTTATCGCGCGTCGGCGGAGATAGCGAAGGAGAAGGGCGCGTTCCCGCTGTTCGATCGCGATGCCTATCTGGCGCGGCCGAACATCAGAAGCCTGCCGCAGGATGTGCGCGACCTGATCGCGATGTATGGCATTCGCAATGCGCTGGTGACGTCCATCGCGCCGACGGGAACGATATCGCTGTTCGCCGACAATGTGTCGAGCGGCGTGGAGCCGGTTTTTGCTTATGCCTACACGCGCAAGGTTCTGCGCGCCGATGGGACGCGCGATGAGGAGCCGGTGGAGGATTATGCCTATCGCGCGTTCCGCACGCGGTTCGGGGCGGAGACGGAGCTGCCGGAGTATTTTGTGAATGCGCAGACGCTCTCGCCGGAGGATCATCTGGCGATGCAGGCTGCGGCGCAGCGTTTTGTCGACAGTTCGATCTCCAAGACCATCAACGTGCC
>DATAHD010000096.1:0-12975 GCA_036263395.1 Rhizomicrobium sp.
GACAAACGCGCGAAACCAGATAGGCGGAAAAGTCGATCTCGTTCATGAATCCAGTGTGCTCCGGGCACGGTATGGTGTGCGAATGGTTACTCTGGCGCACCGCTCTTAAGGAC
Source organism: Rhizomicrobium sp. (assembly GCA_036263395.1). GTDB lineage: Bacteria > Pseudomonadota > Alphaproteobacteria > Micropepsales > Micropepsaceae > Rhizomicrobium. The sequence goes on from DATAHD010000096.1 coordinate 114, forward strand.
TGGTTAAGATGGGATCAACCTTTGCGCCTGGCGATTGGGTCCGCCTGCCGAAGGCTCCGGAGTGGGGCATCGGTCAGGTGCAGTCGGTGGTGGGTGCGCGGGTGACCGTGAATTTCGAACACGCCGGCAAGCGGCTGATTGAGACCGCTGTCGTGACATTGGAACAAGTGGGGCCAGACGAGAGATGACCGAGACCATTCACGCCCATGCCGCGTCGCCGATGGTGCGCGCGCTCGCAGAGATCGCTTACGACGCCGGCAAGATCATCCTCAAGCACTACAACACTGAGGACGAGATCGCCTCGCGCAGCAAGGACGATTCTTCGCCGGTGACACTTGCCGATGAGGAAGCGGAGAAGTTCATCCTTGGCCGCCTGAAGCATCTCGCGCCGGAAATTCCGATCATCGCGGAAGAAGAAGCCGCTGCCGGCCGCCTCAGCAAGATCGGCAATCACTTCTTCCTCGTCGATCCGCTCGACGGCACAAAGGAGTTCATCAACAAGAACGGCGAGTTTACCGTGAACATCGCGGAGATTCTCGACGGCAAACCGGTGCGCGGCGTCGTCTATGCACCCGCCATCGACCGCCTGTTCTTCGGCGAAGCGCTCAGCGGCGCGTTCGAGATCGAAGCCAAGCCCGGCGGCGCACCGGACTTCGGCGAAGCGAACCGCATCCAGGTCCGTCCCACGCCGGCCGGCGGCCTGACCGCGGTCGCCAGCCGCTCGCACCGCGATGCCGCGACCGACGAATATCTCGCGGCCTACAAAGTAAAGGACTTCATCTCCGCCGGCTCGTCGCTGAAGTTCTGCCTCGTCGCCGCTGGCGAAGCCGACATCTATCCGCGCACCGGCCGCACGATGGAGTGGGACACCGGCGCCGGCCACGCCGTCCTCGCCGCCGCCGGCGGCACCGTCACCCAACTCGACGGCAAGCCCTTCATCTACGGCAAAGCCGACGAGAAATTCGCCAACCCGTTCTTCGTGGCGAAGGGCTCTGTCTGACGACAGAGTACCGCTCAAATATCGTCGTAGTGTTTGCGGGCTGAGTAGAACACCAGCCACATCAGCCCGCCACCGACCGCCGTCGTCACCACAATGCCGAGGCTCAGGAACAACCAGCCAAGAGGGCTGATCCCTGTGCCCGGCATCGCGTTCCACGCGTGAACCGCATACGCCACCGCGCCCGCCAGCATCGCGAGCAGCGCGGCAATGATCGCCCAGCCCCCAAGGCCAAGCGGCTTCTCGTTGTCGGGTTCGGGATCGGTATAGGCCATGTCAGAGGTATAACGCGACCGCGCCCGTTTCGCCCACGAAATGGGCATGTGAGCACCGACCCTCAGCGCGCCCGCGACATCGAATCCTGACGGATTTTCCCGCCGTTACGCGCTACAAAGGCTAACCTAACGGATGCCTTCCAGTCCCCGGAAAGAGGGAAGGGCGGCGCTTCACCGGACCCGGAAACGTCTTTCAGGAAAGTGCGAAAACACCGCCATGTCTCTTCCCGCGAATTGGCCTGCCATCTCCCTCAAAGAAGCCCACGATCAGCTCACCGCGCCCGGCGCGCGGTATGAGATGGAGACGGTCGATATCCGCGGTATCCCGACCCGCACGTGGAAGAACTGCCCGCCGACCAATCGCGAGGTCTTCCTTGCTGGCCGCATGTATGGCGACCGCGAATTCCTCGTCTATGAAGACGACCGCTGCACGTACGAGACCTTCGCCCGCGCCACGCTGAAGCTCGCAGCGCAGCTGCAGGCCGACGGCGTGAAGAAGGGCGACCGCGTCGCCATCATCATGCGCAACCTGCCGGAATGGCCGGTCGCGTTTTATGCCGCACAGCTGGTCGGCGCGATCGTCACGCCGCTCAACGCGTGGTGGACCGGTCCCGAACTCGAATACGGCCTCGTCGACAGCGGCACCAAGGTCGCGTTCGTCGATCCGGAGCGCATGGAGCGCGTGGCGGAGCATGTCGTGAACTGCCCGGCGCTTGAGAAGATCTACGTCAGCCGCTATCCCGACGATCTGCCGAATCCGATCTGTGCCCGCATCGAAGACGTGATCGGCGTGGTCAACGACTGGAATAAACTGCCGCCGGGCGAAATGCCGAATGTCGAACTCGGCCCTGAGGACGACGCGACCATCCTCTACACGTCAGGAACGACCGGCCGTCCGAAGGGGGCGCTCGGCACCCAGCGCAACATGACGTCGAACATCTTCGCGGCCGGTTTCTCAGCGGCGCGCAACTTCCTGCGCCGCGGCGAGGAAGTGCCGGTCGTCGCCAATCCGCTCGACGCGCCGCAGCGCGCGACGCTTCTGTCGGTGCCGTTCTTCCACGCCACCGGCTGCTTTGCCGTGATGGGCCCGACCGTCGTCGCCGGCGGCAAAATCGTGCTGATGCGCAAGTTCGAAGCCGAGAAGGCGATGGCGCTGATCGAGAAGGAAAAGATCAACGGTGCCGGTGGCGTGCCGACGATCGCCTGGCAGATCCTCGAACATCCCAATCGCAGCAAGTACGATCTCTCCTCGCTGGAATCGATGGCCTATGGCGGCGCGCCCTCCGCGCCGGAGCTGGTGCGCCAGATCAAGGAGACGTGGCCGAAGTCTGCGCCGGGCAATGGCTGGGGCATGACGGAAACGTCCGCCACCTGCACCACGCATTCGGGTGAGGATTACGAGAACCGTCCAACCTCTTGCGGCCCGGCCGTCGCGGTGTGCGATCTCAAGGTCATGGATGTCGAAGGCAAGCACGAACTCAAGCCCGGCGAAGTCGGCGAGCTCTATGCCCGCGGTCCGAACATCGTGAAGGCCTACTGGAACAAGCCGGAAGCGACGGCCAACACCTTCATCGACGGCTGGGTCCGCACCGGTGATCTCGCGCGCGTGGATGACGAAGGCTTCTGCTACATCATCGACCGCGCCAAGGACATGCTGATCCGCGGCGGCGAGAACATCTACTGCATCGAGGTCGAGAACGTCCTCTACGATCACCCCGCGGTGATGGACGCAGCCCTGGTGCCGGTGCCGCACAAGACCCTTGGCGAAGAACCCGGTGCCGTGGTGCACCTCAAGCCCGGCATGAAAGCGACGGAGGAAGAACTCCGCCAGTTCGTCGCCGGCAAACTCGCCGCGTTCAAAGTCCCGGTAAAGGTCGTGTTCTGGCCCGAAACCCTGCCGCGCAACGCCAACGGCAAGATCCTGAAGACCGAACTGAAGAAGATCTTTGCGCAGTGATTGCGGCCGTACGCCCGACTCTCGTGTCGGCGCTAGCGGCAATGCTGATGACGTTCGCGCCGTGCGCTGCGTCATCAGTCATCGCACCGGAGATAAGGAAGGACATTGACTGTATGGTCAATGCTCTGAAATCCGTCCCCGGGGTTGATCGTGTAACGACCGGAGTATCGGACGCGCCCAGGCCGGACGGATCAAACGGCTGGACCTATCCATTCATTGACTATCGGGGCTCGAACAAAGCCGGCGAGAAACAGATGGTCCGGTTCATTGCGGTGAGGAACGTCACGGACGGACATTTCGTCTATTCGTTCACGACTATGCTCAACGGGCTGACCGTAATCCCGACACGCGATGCGAAGCCAGCATCTCCCGACGACTGGAACGCGTTCAAAGTTGCATCTGTCTGGAAAGCACGATGCGGTGTTTATGCGGACGCTGTTTTTAACTGAGATGCAAAGCGCATGACGTGCCCCTCCAAACTTGTTTGGAGGGGCACGCCGAAGGCGTGGGGAGGACCACACGCGGCAACGCCGCGTTTGTTTGACCGCACCGCACACCCGCGCCATCCGGGCTGAAAGCGCTTACGCGCTCTGGCCCGCCCCCCGTCGCTTCGCTCCGCCCCCTAAGCTTAGCTCGGTGGGGGGTTACTTCTTCGCCGCCTCAGCCATTCGCGCGGCGCGCTCCGCCATACGGCGCTGCGGTTCTTCCGGATCCCACGCATTGCGCGGGCCGGTCGTCATACCGCCGTCGACCACGATGTGCGTACCGGTTACGAACGGTGCTTCATCGCTCGCGAAATAGAGGCAGGCATAGCCGATGTCTTCCGGCGCACCGGCCTTCGGGATCGGCTGTGCATCCGGCGCGAATTCTTTCATGCCGTCGAACACCTGTGCCGCCATCTCTTTTGGCATGCCGGCCGAACGCATGCCGGCCGCGAAGATGTCGGTCAGGATAAAGCCCGGGCAGATCGCGTTGACGCGGATCTTGCTGCGGCCGAGCTGCGCGGCGGCCACCTTCGTCAGATGCATCACGCCGTTCTTCGCCACCGAGTACGCAATCGGCCCCATGCCGGCCTGAATGCCGGCGATGGACGCTGTGTTGATGATCGAACCGCCGCCGCGCTTCTTCATGTGCGGCACCGCATAGCGGATGCCGAGCGCGACGGAACGGAGCAGCAAGTTCATCGTGCGGTCCCACGCATCGCCCGTCATGTCTTCAATGGTCTGCGGCGCACCACCGGCACCCGCATTGTTGAACAGGATGTCGAGGCCGCCGAAATTGTCGACCGCCGCCTGCATTGCGCCCTGGATATCTTCCTCGCTGGTGACGTCGCAGCGAACGTATTTCACCTGGCCGTTGAAGCTGCGCTCCAGCGCGATGCCAAGGTCGTCCTGAATGTCTGCCGCGATGACCTGCGCGCCTTCGCGGACGAAAATCTCCACCGTGCCGCGTCCGATGCCGCTCGACGCGCCTGTGATGACCGCGACTTTGCCCTTCAACCGATCCATGTCGTTTCCCTGCTTGTGATGTGCTGGGTGACAGTCTGTCAGCGCCCGCGGCGGATGACAAACCCGGTTTTCTAAAATCAAAGCACGCTGCGGCAATGTAGGCGCGCGGTGGTGCTCAGCGCGAGAAAATGCCCATCAGCATGGGCTTGGCATACAGAGTCGGCGCCTCGCGCTGGGTCATGCCGGGGATGAAGAAGGACAGCTCGGCCGAGGCATTCAACGTCGCGTTCAACATCTGCGAGGCGATGAACGGATCGACCGGCCGGATCGACCCGTCCGCAATGCCGTCGGAGATCATCGCTGCGAAACGCTCCGAAATCCGGTTCGACCGCTCCACCATCGTGATGCGCATCGCCTCGGGCAGGGCGCTCAATGCCGACGTGCGCAACAACGGCCCCTGCTCCGACAGCTGAAACTCGACCAGCGCCGCGGCGGCCGATGACAAGCGCTGCCAGTGATCGCCGTCTTGCGCCATCGCCGCCGATTGCACGCGCCGCATCACCTCGAAGCTGCGCTCGAAGCACGACACCACAAGATCGTCCTTCGCATCGTTGTGGTGATAGAACGAGCCCTTCGTCACCTTCAGCTGTTCGGAGATTTTCTCCACCGACGCGCCGCGATAGCCGCGCAGGTTGATCAGCCGCGTCGCCGCCAGCAGGAAGGTCTCGCGCCCCGCGTCTTCACCATCGCCCGGCGTTGCGATGTCGAGATGCTTCGGCGCCCATGCTGCGCCGGCCGGTGCGACGCCGTTGGTGAGAATGTCGAACATCCGGTCGCGCACGCGGTCGTAGTCGTCGAGGTCGTAGCGCGGCAGCCACGTCACCGACCAGTAAAGCTGCTCCAGCAGCGCGTGCGTCCGCGCCGTGCTCTTGCGCCGGTCGAGCCACTCGTACCCCGGCTGGCGGAACAGGCTGCGGATCTTGCGGAACATCTCGCGATAGGCGGTGCCGACGGTCTGCGCATACGGCTCCTTCAACGTCCGCACGTCGCTGAACACCGCAATCGGCGCCTCGTCGCCCAAGCGAATGCGCCGGTTCAGCTTCAGATAGGCGTCGAGAAACGCCAGCAGCCGCTCCGGCGGCGTCGGCTCCTTCAACGCCTGCGTGATCAGCGCGTCGAACCGCTCGATCCCGCGCAGGTAGCACGCAACCGCCAGGTCTTCCTTCTTCTTGAAGTAGTAAGTGACGGAGGTCGTGATCAGATCGACGCTCGCCGCCACATCGGCAAGCGTCATCCCCCGCACGCCGCGCCGGTTCAAGATGCCGGCGGCGGCGGCGATGATCGCCTCTTTCTTCTTGTTGTAGCGGTCGGTCGAAGGCACCGCCGCGTCGCGATTGTCCATGAATACGGAAGATAGAATGCGGTGCCAATCTACCTGTTGCGACCGGCTATGGAAACGCTGCGCATTTCCCCTTTCCGCCGTCCGGAACGGGAGGGCTAACGCGGAATGTCGTCTGCCGGATCCGTGTGCTCCGGCGTGGTGACACCCTCTAGCCCAACACCCACTGGCGCATGTACCACCTCTTCCGCGAGCCTGCGGACGTTGTCCTCATGCGTGGCGCGGTCGATTCGATAGAAGCTGAGACAGCCCAGCGCGACGGCATACAGGACGAACGTCACCGGGAAATAGGCAAGCGCCAGGTTCTTGGGGATTTGCGGGTCGAGCGTCGCCGGATTGGCGTGCTCCGGGAATTGCACGAACGCAAGTAGAAGCCCGGCCACGAGAATGCCCATACCGGACACCGCTTTCAGGATGAACGCATTGGCGGAGAAGAACAGACCTTCCGAGCGGCGACCGGTCTTAAGGGCGCTGTCTTCCACCACGTCGGCGATCATCGAAGAAATCGTGATCTGGCACGCAATGCTGAGCATCGTGCCGATGGTCGTGAACGTGATGAGCAACGGCACCAGCGACGAGGAATTGTTCTCCGGGAACCAGCCCAGCAAGCGGAACGCCATCGGCAGCCAATAGGTGAGCGTCGATGCGATCCACAGGCTCATTGCCGCCGCTTTCTTGCCGATGCGCGAGGAGTACGGCGTGGCGAGCGCGAGCGCTCCGAATGGCGCAACGATAATGATTACGTTGAGCCAGAAGATCTGCCCTGCCGACAGGCCCCAGAAGAACGTGTTGAAGTAGTTGTTTAGCGAGGTCAGCGTGCCGGCCGCGACCGAGGAGAAAATCGCGGAGACGATCAGCACCAGGAATGAGCGGTGCTTGACGGTTTCGTACATCTCGGTGAGGACCCGCCAGAGCGAGAGCTTCCGCTTTGCCGGCACCGTGAAATACGGAATGAACTTATGCGTGCCGGCCGACGATACGATGATCGCAAAGACCATGAGAATGCAGGCGGTGATCGAATAACCGACGTAACCCGCCGGGTTGAGCTGCCCTGTTGGGTACTGCGGCGTTGCCTGAAAGAAATAGCCGAACGCGAGCAAGGTCATGGCAAGACCGCCCAGCCAGCCAAACAGATAGCGATAGCCGAGGAAGGACGTGCGGTTGTCGTAGTCGGGCGTGAGTTCGGCGATCAGCGCGGAGCTCGGGATTTCGTACATCGTGATGAAGGTGCGCACCACGACGATGATGCCGATCAGGTAGTAGAACAGCGCCTCATGCGACCAGTGCGGCGGATTCCACAACATATAATAGCCGATGGCGACCGGGATCGCAGCGCCATACATCAGCGGATGGCGGCGGCCCCATTTGGAACGCAGATTGTCCGAAATCTGCCCGACAATTGGATCGGCGAACGCATCGAAGACCAGCGCCACGGCGATAGCGCTGGAAACCCACGCCGATGGCGCCCCGATCACCTGGTTGTAGAAAAACAGCAGGAAGTAGGAGAAGCCCTGGTCCTTCACGCCGAACGCGACGGAGCCAAGACCGTAGAACAGTTTGGTGCGCAGGCTCGAAATATCGCGGCGCACCGCCTCGGTCATCGGCGTCGCGACTATGATTTTGCTGTCCATGGCTCTCTTACTGGGCTGGGGGTGCGACGGCGACGGGTGTCACCATTTCGATCGATGCTTCGTTGAGAATACGCACATTTTCTTCATGCTGCGACTTGCTGATGCGATAGCGCGACAGACAGAGAATACCGACGCCATAGAACCCGGCGATGACCGGGACGTAGATCAAGCCCAGATTGCGAACGATGGTGGGATCGATCGTCGCCGGGCTGGCGTGATCCGGGAAACCGATGCCGCTCAGGATCCATCCGGCGAAGAGCGTACCGGCACCGGATAGCGCCTTGGCGATAAATGCCATTGAGGAGAAGAACAGCCCCTCGGACCGGCGCCCCGTCTTGACAGCACTGTCTTCCACGACGTCGGCCATCATGGAGCTGAACAGGATGAGGCAGCCGATGCCGAGAACACTCGCCGTCACCCGCTCCGCAAACAACAAACCGACGAGCAACGACGTGCCATTCGCCGGGAAGAAGCCGATCAGGCGCAGCGATACGGGGAGCACCATCATCACGACGCACAGGAAATAGAACGACAGCGCCGCGTTGCGCTTGCCCAGCTGCCGCGACAGCAGCGGTGCGATGAAGGGGGCGATGAACGCGCCGCCGATGCCCGTGAAGGCGAACAGCGAAATCTGCGTGGTGGAGAGGCCCCAGAAGTAGGTGTTGAAGTAGAGCATCAGCGCACTGCCGACGCCGATGGCAACCGTTCCGAATATGGCGGCGACCACCAGGATGACAAACTGCTTGTGCATCAGGCTGGTGCGCATCTCACGGAACGTTTCTGAGAGCGTAATGCGGCGCTGCTCCGGCACGATGAAATACGGGATGTAGCGATGCGTGCCGGCGGATGCGATCAGGATGCTCGCGAGCATGACGATGGAGCACGCCAGTGCAAAACGCGGATAGCCCGCTGGATTGAGCTGCGCGATCGCGTGTGTCGCATCGGGATAGAGCAGGTAGCGGTAGGTGAGGAAGCTCATCACCACACCCGCCATGATGCCGAAGAAGTAGCGATAGGACAGGAACTTGGTGCGCTCATCGTAGTCCGTGGTCATTTCGGGGACCATCGCTGAACTCGGAATCTCGTACATGGTGATGAAGGTGCGCACGAGGATCGCCATCACGATCAGGTAGTAAAACAGCGCTTCATGCGACCAGTCCGGCGGGATCCAGAGGAAGAAGAAAGAGATCGCGACCGGCAAAGCGGAGGCGTACATCAGCGGATGACGGCGGCCCCACTTGGTGCGCAGATTGTCGGAGAACTGCCCGACGATCGGATCGGCGAACGCATCGAAGATCAGCACGAAGGCGATGGCGCCGCTGACCCATGCCACCGGCAAGCCGATTACCTGGTTGTAGTAGAAGAGAAGCAACGTGCCGAAGGCGAAATCCTTCACGCCGAACGCGATGGAACCCGAGCCGTAGAACAGTTTGGCGCGTAGACTGCTGAGTTCGCTGCGATCAACGGTGGTGGTGCTCATTGCCACTTCTCCTAGCGGTCTGCATGGGCCGCAATATGCGGCGTAGCTGGCGCCACGGCGCCAACAGGAACGGTTTCAAGATCGGCACCGGTCTCGGCATAGATTTCGGCGAGACGGCGCACGTTCTCCGCATGCTCGGCGCGGGTGATGCGGTACTTGTTGAAGAAGTAGATCGCGAACAGGTACATCACCATCAGGATCGGAAGGTACACCATCAGCAGATGGCGCAGGATCGCCGGGTCTAGGGTTGCAGGGTTGGCATTCGTCGGGAAACCGGCAATCGCGACCACCAGGCTCGACAGCACGAAGCCGAAGCCCGACACAGATTTGTTGACGAGGCTCAGCGCCGCAAAGAACGCGCCCTCGTTGCGGCGTCCGGTCTGCAGCGCGCCAAACTCCACAACGTCGGCAATCATCGAGCCCGTCATCACGCTGCCGACAATGCTGATGGCCGACGCAACGACGAACAAGGTCAGCAGGAACGGCAGCAGCCACGCCGCGGAATAATCCGGCACCCAGCCGAACAATGCGAAAATATACGGACCAACACCGGCGACGATGCCAACCACGCCGGCGCTCATCGCAACATGCTTCTTCTCAAAGCGTTGCGTCAGAGGGGCTGCGATCCCAAACGCCAGCACCGCAGCAATGACGCCGACAAAAGAGAAGAGCAACAGCTGCTGGCTGTTCAGTTTCCAGAAGAAGGTGAGGAGATACGTCCCCATCACGCCGCTGAGCCCGGCCGCCATGCTGCCGAATACGCCGGAGATGACCAGAACGAAGAACGGCTTGATCTTCAGCGTGCCCCACAACTCGCGTGCCATCTGTCCGACGCTGACAAACTGCGGCGGCGGCTGGATCAGATACGGGATGTAGCGGTGCAGACCGATGCACGAGATCAGGATCGATACCGACATCACAACCGACGCCACCAGCGCCATCTTGGGGTAGCCAGCGGGATTGAGCTGACCGAATTTGTGCGTCGCGTCCGGCACCAGCCAGAGCGAGAAGGTGAGGATGGAGATCGCCGTCGCGCCCAGCACACCGAAAAGCCAGCGCCAGCTCAAGAACTCTGTCCGCTTGCTGTAGTCGGTCGTCATTTCGGCGACGAGCGCCGAACTCGGAATCTCGAACATCGCAATCGTGCTGCGCAGCAGGATCGCGACGATCAGAAGATAGAAGAACAGTCCCGTCTCCGACCAATGCGGATCGGGTGTCCAGATCATGTAATAGAAGACGCCAACCGGAACGGCCGCGAGATACATAAAGGGATGTCGCCGGCCCCACGCCGAACGCCAATTGTCCGACAGCACACCGATGATCGGATCGACGATAGCATCGACCACCAGCGCCGCACCGATGGCGAGCCCGGCAAGGAACGCGGGCGTTCCCAGCACCTGATTGTAGAAGAGGAACAGCAGGCCCATGCCCGCGTCCTTGACGCCCCAACCGATCGAACCGAACGCGAGGAAGAACTTTCCCCGAAAGCCGTCCATCCGTGGTCGCGCCACAGCATCCGTCATCGCACACTCCGCCCTGTACGGCCTGTCGTTGACGGTGCACGCCTGACGCGAACACCGCGCAGGCCTTATTTTATTGTCCGTTCTTTTGAACGTGACGTGCGTCTGTCCGTCCGGCCGCACCGAACGTCAGAAAAGGTATGCCGGATCACATCGGCCATGGACCACCGCACAATTACTTTTAGAAGGTGAGGTATGGAAGCCGCGGGTGTCAACCCAAGCCGCCACGACAACATGGCAGTATCGCGAAGCCTTCACAGGACGGAACTAGTGTAACCATGACGAAGCAGCGCTTCTGCTCACCGCTTGGGCAATTCGGCATCCCGGTCCGGCGAGAACGACAGCGCGAACGATGCGGAACACATGGCTATAGTGAACGCCGGTGAATCGGCGGGCGTAATGGAAAATACGGGACGCAGCGGATGGTTTTGGCTGGCGGCGGTCGCGCTGATCGCCGGCGGCCTCCTCGCATCGCTGGTTCCGCATGTCGGGGTTTGGCTCTGCGCGGCCGCCGCGGTTCTGGTGGCCGGCGTCGGCCTGTTCTTTCGGTCGCGCGATCGTGAAGAGCGCGCGGTCGCCACCACCGCCCGCATCGCCGACCTGTCGCTCCCGAAATTCGCCAACGCCGTATTCGAGCAGGTACCCGACCCACTGATGCTGCTCGATGCGGGGGGGCGTGCGCTGTTTGCCAACAAGGCGATGCGCGACATCGTCGGGACCGACGTCGTGCGCAAACAGGTCTCGCTGCTGCTCCGTACGCCGACGATTCTCGAAGCGATCGAGAAGACGACGACGACGGGCGTACCGGAGTCGCTCGAGATCACCTTCCGCGTGCCGGTGGAGCGTTATTACGAAGCGCATATCGGCCGCGCCGATCTCGGCGCGCCGGTGATCGTCGTCATGCTGCACGATCTGACGGCGGCCAAGCGCGCCGAGCAGATGCGCGCTGACTTCGTCGCCAACGCCAGCCACGAACTGCGCACGCCGCTCGCCGCGGTGTCGGGCTTTATCGACACCTTGCGCGGTCATGCGCGCGACGATCCGGATGCACGCGAGCGCTTCCTCGGCATCATGAGTGTCGAAGCCGGCCGCATGCGCCGCCTGATCGAAGACCTGCTCTCGCTCACACGTATCGAGCTCAACGAGCACGTCCGTCCCTCGACGCGCATGAACCTCGCCGACGCGGTGAAGGATGCCGCCGCCGCGCTCGCACCGCTCGCTGAGCAGGACGACATGAAGATCGAGATCGGCTCGTCCGATGGCTTGCCCGAAATCTTTGGTGAGCGGGATGAGATGATCCAACTCTTCCAGAACCTGATCCACAACGCGATCAAATATGGTCGCGAGGGCGGTACGGTGCAGGTGACCTTCGGCACTGCCCCCTCACCGGGCGGCCGTCAGGCCGACTCGCTCATCTTCGCTTCCGTGAAGGACGACGGCGAGGGCATCTCGCCGGCCGCGATTCCTCGCCTGACCGAGCGATTCTACCGGGTGGACGTAAAGCGCAGCCGGGAACGCGGCGGCACGGGCCTGGGCCTCGCGATCGTGAAACACATCGTGAATCGACACCTCGGGCGGCTCCAGATTGAGAGCCAGCCGGGCGAGGGCAGCACATTTACCGTGTATTTGCCCGCCGCGCCCGCGGTTGCCGCTGCGGCTGTCACGTAACTGTCGTAAAACCGTTACATGGATTTCTCGCGACGCCGCTAGGGAGGGGCGCGAAGGAATGAACATGCCCGATCATACAGTCAAAGCTTTCACAGAACAGTTGGAGTCGCTCGCGGCCGGCATCGCCCAGATGGGCGGCCTCGCCGAAACCCAGCTGGCGGACGCCATTGAAGCCATCGGCAAGCGCGATACTGCCAAGGCGGAGTCGGCGGTTGGCGGCGACAAGCGGATCGATGAGATCCAGCAGGCGATCGAAGACCAGGCGCTGAAGCTTCTCGCCCTGCGCCAGCCGATGGCCGTCGACCTGCGCGAGACGCTGGCCGCGATCAAGATCGCGAGCGAGCTTGAGCGCATCGGCGATCTCGCCAAGAACATCGCCAAGCGCGCCATCGTGCTGAACCGCGAACCGCCGATCCGCCTGACGCAGTCGCTCGCGCGCATGGGCCGTCAGTCGCTGGCGCAGCTCAAGCTCGTGCTCGATGCCTAT
>DATAHD010000097.1:0-4752 GCA_036263395.1 Rhizomicrobium sp.
GAGCAGGTGATGCAGACGGCGCATGAGCGGGCGCCGAACGGGTTCGCGCACATCCACGACGTTATCGCGGCGGAAGAGCTGGAAGCGGTCGCGGGCCAGTACAAGAAGACGGCCGGCTTCGACCGCGAGGCGCTTAACACCCGGGCTTCGCTTTCGCCCCAGCTGCGCTAGACTTGGGCAAAACATACTTCGGGAAACGCCATGAACATCGATCTCCTCGGTACCGAGTCCTTCGCGCATGGCCATCCGCTGGCGCAGTACAAATGGCTGCGGGAGAACAAGCCGGTGTTCTGGCATGAGGAGCCGAACGGTCCCGGTTTCTGGGCGGTGACGCGTTATCAGGACGTTTGGGACGTGGATCGCAACTTCCAGGCGTTCTCGTCCGAGCCGACGATCATGATCCAGGATCCGCTTGCGGGCGCGCCGGCGACCATCGGCGGCTACAAGATGATGCTGATGATGGATCCGCCGCAGCACACGGCGTATCGCCGCCTGATCCGCGATGCCTTCACGGTCGGCAGCGCGACCGACAAGACGCCGTGGATGCAGCAGCTGGCGCGCCAGATCGTCAACGACGTGATCGAGCGCGGCGAATGCGACTTCGTCAACGAGGTTGCGGGCGAAATGCCGTCCTTCGTGATCGCGGGTCTGATGGGCTTGCCGCTGAGCGATGGGCGCGAGCTCTACAAGCTGACCGAGATTATCCATTCGGCGCCGGAGTCGCTGCCCGAAGGCGCGGGCACGCAGGCCGTGATGAAGATGTTCGAGTACGGCTCGAAGGTGATTGCGGAGAAGCGTGCGCGGCCGGGCGACGATCTGGCGAGCAAGCTGCTAGCGGCGGAAGTCGACGGCAAGCGGCTTGAGGACATGGAATTCCTCTTGTTCTTCCTGCTGCTGGTCGATGCCGGCGGTGACACGACGCGCAACCTGTTGTCGGCCGGATTTCTCGCGATGATGGACAATCCCGATCAGCTCGCGTGGCTGAAGGCCGATCCCGTGTCACGCCTGAATGCGGCGCGCGAGGAGTTGCTGCGCTTCACCACGCCGGTGATTTACATGCGCCGCACCGCGCGCAAGGACATCGAAGTTGCGGGCGAGACGATCAAGGACGGCGACAAGGTCGTGATGTATTTCGGTTCGGCCAATCGCGATCCGGCGAAGTTCGATCAACCCGATAAGCTGAACCTGCAGCGCACGCCGAACGAACACATCGCGTTCGGCACCGGCGCGCATGCGTGTCTGGGCCAGCACATCGCGCGCATCGAAATCGACGCGATCATCACCGAAGTGCTGGCGCGCATGGAAAAGATGGAGCTTGCGGGCGAACCCGAATGGCTGCCGTCGAACTTCATCAGTGGGCCGAAGGCGATGCCGGTGCGCTTCAAGCCGGGGAAGCGGGTTTAAGCGCGTTCAATCGGGACAGTTCGTCGGCGGATAGTGCTTTCAGGGCGGTGCCGAAGTTGGCTGCCGGTTCGGGCGGCACTTCGTGCATGAGCTTGTCCATGAAGTCCTGAAACTCGGTATCGAACGTGCCGCGCATCAAGGTCCATGACGCGCGTGCGCCGGGAAATCTGAGACTGGCTTTCGCCGCACTGACGACGCCGGCGTATTTGGCCTCGCCGAGCAGGCCATCGCGGTGACGATGGAACTGGTCTTCGTAGGAGTAGAAGCGTGCCGTCGACAGAACGACGAACCGCGCGGCGTCGATATCGCTCATCGTCTGATCGCCGGCCGAGCCGCGCAGATAGCTCTCCATCAGCACCGGGTCGGAGGCCAGCATGTTGAGCCATTCGGCAATCGCGGCGGTTCGTCCCTGCTCGATCAGCGCCATCGTGTGCTTGGTGTTCTGGCGCGTCTGCTGGTTCATGTAGATCAGCGAAATCAGCACCGCGACGCCGCTGATCAGGCTGCCTATGGATGCAAGATCGGTGAGTGACATGGTGGCCCCCGTGTTCCGTCTGGGGCAACGATATCGGATTTCGATCTGCGTCGCGCCATCTCGCGCGACCCTGTCCTCCCCCTCGCTTCGCTCGACCCCTCCAACGCTTCGCGTGGAGGGGTGAAGGGTCAGCGAAACAGGCCGCTCTGGCTGAGGCCGTCGAAGATGAATTGCATCGCGAGGGCGGCCAGCAGGACGCCGCTCACTCGGCTGATGACGTTGGCGCCGGTGCGGTGGAGGATTTTCATCAGCGGGTCGGCGGCGAGCATCGAGATCGCGGTGAGCGCCATCATCACGACGAGGGCGCCGAGCACCATGCCCATGTCGATATAGGTGTTGGCTTTGCCCATGAGGAGCACGACGGCGGTCATGCTGCCGGGGCCGGCGGTCAGCGGGATTGCGAGCGGGAAGATCGCGATGTCGGTCTGCTGTTGATGCGCTTCCTGCTGTTCGGTGCTGGTGATCGAGGAGATCGCCGAGTGCTGCGCGAGGAGGAGGTCCGCGGACACCATCAGGAGCAGCACACCGCCCGCGGTGCGGAACGCCGGCAGTCCGACGCCGATCAGGCCGAGCAGCTGCACGCCGCCGAGCGCGAAGGCGACGAGCACGATCGTCGCCGTCACCGACGCGATGATCGCGATGCGGCGCTTGTGCGGCGAAGTCATGCCGGTGGTCAGCGCGAGAAACATCGCGGCGACCTCCACCGGGCCGATGGCGACGAACAGGGTCGCGAGCGATGTGGCGAAGATTTGAGTCATGCGGAGTGACTACAGCAATGCGCTGCGCGGCTCCACCGTTGTTGGTAGTGGTGCATTCTTTCACCTCCCCCTCGTGGGGAGGTCGGATCGCGCAGCGATCCGGGTGGGGGGCCGGTGCGTGTGGCTCACCCCCACCCGAAAATCCGCATCGCTGCGCTCGCGTATTTTCGACCTCCCCACAAGGGGGAGGTGGATCGAGAGCGAGCGGTTGCTGCAGCAGCGCCTCGTATAGCGGCTCCATCGCTTTGGCGTGGGCGAGTTGGGCCGGTGTCATCGGGCGGGCGTCGTAGCCGAAGCGGATGGTTTTGGTTCTGACGCTGCAGTGGCCGTTCGGGCCGATGGTTGTGAAGGTGTAGTGGACCGTGTTGCGGACGAGGCCGAGCTGTTTGCGGACGTCGAGCAGGGTCTTGATCGCGGCAATCAGCTGGCGGCATTCGCGATGCAGGGTCTGGAGACGCGCGTCGCGGGCGAGAGTCTCTGCCGAATAGCTGCCGTGCTGAAGCGCGTTACGATTGCCCTTCGGCGCGCCGCCCTTGGGCTTGATGTAGGTCGGCTCGACCCGTGGTTGGGCATTTCGGCCTTTGATTTTGTTGGGAAATTGCCCGGAGGTTGATCCACCTCCCCTTGGGGTGGGGGGAGGGGTGTCCCTTTCCGGCGGGCGCTCACCGGCCAAGCCAAGCGCCACCGATACCCCAGCGCTGGCTGGACGGTACTGGTGGGTGATCGGGGTAGATTTGGTGGCTAGGGCTAAGGCGGCGGTCAGCGAGATGGGCTCCAGAAAGACGACTGACCACAATAGCAGAAACGGAACATTTAGCAAACATAAAATAGAAAAGTTCTTTTATTGTTTTATCCAAGCGATTCAGCCCAGACCGCCGAAAATGCCCATCGCCCAGAGTATGGCGAAGCCGAACCAAAGGACCTCAACCGCCACGCCGCCCCAGTACCGGCGGGCGTCGCCAGCCTTCTTCACAATGAAGGGCTGAGCGTCGCGAACGGGGTTGATCGCTTCGCCAGACCTGAGGGACATAACGATCAACGCGGCGGTGAAAATAACAAGGCCAACCGCGATGATTTGGAAGATCAGCACGACGCTACACCTTGCGCGAACAACGTCTCGCACCAACTCCCATCAGTACGCATCGGAGTGATCGATTGTCGGTCTGGATTTTGGTTGGCCTGGTTCTGCTGCTGCTGGTGGTGCTTCCCATCGTCAGTGTTTTCGTCGCCAGGGGATGGCGCGAGGGGGTCGCCTATCTGCTGTGGTGGCTCTTGCCACTTTAGATCAACTATCCCTTCAAAAATTCGATGATCGCCGGGAACGCGGTGCGGTCTTGGATCATGAAGAGGTGGCCGCCTTCGTAGAATTCGAGTTTCGCACCTTTGATGCGCGCCGCCATGTTGTGCTGCGACTGGGGCAGGGCGATGCCGTCGTATTTGCCGGCGGCGATCATCACCGGGCAATCGATCTGTGACAGCCGGTCGTACGTGTTGTGGTGCGAACGCGCTTCGAGCTGGCGGTGATAACCCATCGCACGGCCGGGCTCGTTCTCATGCGGATCGGTCATCGCCATCTGTACGAACTGTTCGTACTGCTCGGCATTCGCCTTCTGCCACGCGGCGTCGCGGCGTGTATCGTGGACGGGCATGAGGAAGCGCGCGCGCTCCTCTTTGCCCATGTGTTCGAGCGTGTGGAACGGATACGACGCGCCGCCTTCGCCGCCGGGTGAGGTGCAGGCGAGGACGAGGCGTTCGACCTTCTGCGGATGGCGCAGCACGAACTCCTGCGCGACCATGCCGCCGAACGAGACGCCGATGACGCGGGCGCTCTTCCATCCGACTGCATCCATCAACGCAGCGGCGTCGTTGGCATAGTCTGCCATCGTGTATGGCGTGTCGGGCTTCGACGTCTGGCCGAGGCCGCGCTGGTCGTAGAACAGACAGTCGAAGTGTTTCTTCAGCGGTCCATCCTGCGCCCCCGGCCGCACGCGCAGATCGCCGCCCGAGCCCGAGATGAAGAGCAGCGGCGATCCTTCGCCGGTGCGCTCTGTATAC